>NZ_JBIUWN010000042.1:0-6220 GCF_044743485.1 Pseudomonas sp. NPDC087614
AACAATAGGTGCCCATCCCCTGCATCGACCGCGTCGCGCAAGGCGTCGAGGTCGCTGCGAAATGTATCGAGTGTGCGCAGGACAGCCTCGCGGTTGGCGAGGAAGATGTCGTGCCACATGACCGGGTCGCTTCCGGCGATTCTTGTGAAATCGCGGAAACCGCCCGCAGCGTAACGGAAGATCTCAAGGTTTTCATTGCGCTTGGCCAACGAATCGACCAAACCGAAGGCTAGCAAGTGCGGCAAATGACTGGTTGCGGCCAATACTTCGTCGTGGCGCTCGACTTGCATGTGCTCGACGTCGGCACCCAATTCACGCCATAGACGATCAACAACAGCCAGCGCGGCCGGGTCGGTTTGCTCAAGCGGCGTCAGAATTACTTTGTGACGACGGAACAATCCAGCGTTGGAAGCCTCCACCCCGCTCTGCTCGGAGCCGGCAATCGGGTGCCCCGGCACGAAACGCGCCGGCATGCCGCCGAATGCTTCGGTCGCCGCACGCACCACGTTGCCCTTGGCGCTACCGACATCCGTCAGGATCGCCTGCCCCAGATCCATGCCTGCCAGACGAGCCAGCACTTTCTCCATGGCCAGAATCGGCACAGCCAATTGAATCACGTCAGCGCCACGGCATGCCGCTACCAAGTCATCTTCGCAGCGATCAACCACACCCAACTCGACCGCGAGCTTGCGCGATTGCGGGTCGAGATCGACCCCGACCACATCGCGGCAGATACCGCTTTCACGCAAGCCTTTGGCAAATGAACCACCGATCAACCCCAGTCCGACCACCACCAGGCGACCGATCATAGGTGCAGCAGATTGCAACGCAGTGACATCACCCACGAGCCAGAACCTTGCGCAGCGCTTCGAGCAAGCGGCTGTTTTCCGCCGGCAGACCGATGGTCACCCGCAGGTGATTCGGCATACCGTAGTTAGCCACCGGACGCACGATCACGCCCTCAGCCAGCAAGCCTTGAAACACCGGGGCCGCCACTTGGCCGAGGTCGACGCAAACGAAGTTGCCTTTGGATTCGATCCAGCGCAAACCCAACTCACGAAAACCTGCTTGCAGTTGTTGCATGCCGGCCTCATTGAGCTGACGGCTTTGCGCCAGATATTCCTCATCCTTCAGCGCTGCACAGGCTGCAGCCAAGGCCAGGCTGTTAACGTTGAAGGGTTGGCGCACACGGTTCAGCACATCCGCCACCACCGGGGTGGACAGGCCGTAGCCAACACGCAACGCCGCCAGACCATAGGCCTTGGAGAAAGTACGCGAAACCAGCAGATTGGGGTAAGCCGCGAGAAAATCCAGACCGTCCGGCAGATCACTGCCTTCGGCGTATTCGATATAAGCCTCATCGAGCACCACCAGCACATGCTCCGGAACGTCCTGCAGGAACTCGTCCAGCGCCTCTGCGCCGAACCAGGTACCGGTCGGGTTGTTCGGGTTGGCGATAAACACGACACGGGTATTGGCATCAATGGCCGCGAGCATCGCAGGCAGGTCATGCCCCCAATCCTTGGCCGGGACTACTTTGGCCTGAGCGCCAACAGCTTGAGTCGCAATCGGGTAAACCGCAAAAGCATGCTCGCTGAACACGGCGTTAAGGCCCGGCGCCAGGTACGCGCGCGCGACCAATTCGAGAATATCGTTGGAGCCGTTGCCCAGAGTGACCTGGTTCAGCTCGACACGACACTGCTCGGCCAGCAGGGATTTCAACGCAAAACCGTTGCCGTCCGGGTAACGCGTCAGCTCAGCCAGCTCTTCGCGGATGGCCGCCAAGGCTTTCGGACTGGCGCCCAGCGGGTTTTCGTTGCTGGCCAGTTTGACGATTTTCGCCGGATCCAGACCCAGCTCGCGCGCCAGTTCGTCCACAGGCTTGCCCGGAACGTACGGCGAGAGTTGTTGCACGCCCGGCTGTGCCAGAGCGAGGAAGTTGCCACTCATTTGCTACCGCCCTTAGAGAACTGCTTTCGGGTAGGAACCCAGCACCTTGAGTGCTACCGCTTCCTGACTGATCTTTTCCAGTACACCTTTGACCAACGGATCACGGTGGTGGCCGACGAAGTCGATGAAGAACACATAGGTCCATTTGCCGCTGCGCGATGGACGGGTTTCGATGCGCGTCAGGTCAATGCCGTTGTCATGGAACGGCACCAGCAGCTCGTGCAGCGCGCCAGGCTTGTTGCTCATGGACACTATGATCGACGTCTTGTCGTCACCGGTCGGCGGCACTTCCTGGTTACCGATCATCAGGAAGCGCGTGGAGTTGTCCGGACGATCCTCGATTTTCTCGGCCAGACGGGTCAGACCATAGAGCCCAGCTGCCATATCACCGGCAATCGCCGCCGAGTTCCATTCACCTTTAACCCGTTTGGCCGCTTCGGCGTTGCTGGACACCGCCACGCGCTCGACATTCGGGTAGTGCGCGTCCAGCCACTTGCGGCACTGGGCCAGCGACTGCGCGTGGGAATAGATGCGGCTGATGCTGTCGGTCTTGGTGTTTTCACCGACCAGCAGATGATGGTGAATGCGCAGCTCGACTTCGCCACAGATGACCATGTCGTGCTCGAGGAAGCTGTCCAGCGTGTGATTGACCGCGCCTTCGGTGGAGTTTTCCACCGGCACCACGCCAAAGTTCACCGCACCGGCGGCCACTTCGCGAAACACTTCGTCAATCGCCGCCATCGGCTTGCTGATCACCGCGTGACCGAAGTGCTTCATGGCCGCCGCTTGGGTGAAGGTGCCTTCAGGGCCGAGGTAGGCCACTTTCAGTGGCTGCTCCAATGCCAGGCACGAGGACATGATTTCGCGGAACAACCGCGCCATCTCTTCGTTGCCCAACGGCCCTTGATTGCGCTCCATCACACGCTTGAGCACCTGAGCTTCGCGCTCGGGACGATAGAACACCGGCACTTCGCCTTCGGCCAGCGAGGCCATCTTTACTCGCGCGACTTCCTGGGCGCAACGCGCACGCTCACTGATCAGCTCGAGGACTTTGGTGTCCAGAGCGTCAATGCGAACGCGCAGTGCCTTGAGTTCTTGCTCGGACATCAGCCGTGCTCCTTCTCGAATTCAGCCATGTAGGCCACCAGCGCATTGACGGCGGTGATGTCGACGGCGTTGTAGATGGAGGCGCGCATACCGCCCACAGAGCGGTGGCCCTTGAGGTTGAGCAAGCCGCGCTCATCAGCGCCAGCCAGGAACGGCTTGTCCAGACGATCATCAGCGAGACGGAATGGCACGTTCATCCACGAGCGATCCGATTTGTTGATCGGGTTGCTGTAGAGGCCGCTGGCGTCGATGAAGTCGTACAGCGTGCGCTGCTTGACATCGTTCAGCCTGGCGATGGCTTCAACGCCGCCCTGCTCTTTCAGCCACTGGAATACCAGACCAGACAAGTACCAGGCCAGAGTCGGCGGGGTGTTGTACATCGAGCCGTTATCGGCCGCGACTTTGTAGTTGAGCATGGTCGGGCACAGCGAGCGCGCCTTGCCCAGCAAGTCTTCGCGGATGATGTTGACCACGATGCCGCTCGGACCGATGTTCTTCTGCGCACCGGCGTAGATCATGCCGAAACGCGAAATATCGACCGGACGCGAAAGGATGTCCGAAGACATGTCGGCCACCAACGGCACGTCGCCGGTTTCCGGGATCCACTGGAATTCCAGACCGCCAATGGTTTCGTTCGGCGCGTAGTGAACGTAAGCGGCGTCCTTGGACAGATTCCACTCGTTCTGGCCCGGAATGGCGAAATAATCGTAAGGCTTGGCGGTAGCGGCGACGTTGACGTGACCGTAGCGCGAGGCTTCTTCGATGGCTTTCTGCGACCAGATACCGGTATCGATATAGTCGGCCGAGCCATTTTCCGGCAGCAGGTTCAGGGGAATCTGCGCAAACTGCTGGCTCGCGCCACCTTGCAGAAACAGCACTTTGTAGTTCGAAGGGATATTCAGCAGGTCACGCAGATCCTGCTCGGCCTGATTGGCAATGGACACGAACTCATCGCTGCGATGGCTCATTTCCATGACCGACAGCCCCTTGCCGTGCCAGTCAAGGAGCTCACCTTGAGCGCGTTTCAGGACAGCTTCAGGAAGCGCCGCAGGGCCGGCGCAGAAGTTATAGGCTCGCTTGCTCACATCCAATCTCGCTCTGACTTGGTGATACACAATAATTCGGTCATTCTGAAACTTTCATACCGGACAAATAACAAGGGGGCGAATTCTCATCCGCCCCCTCGCTTGTCCGCTTATTCCTGCGGTTCTTCGTCAGCTGCGGCGTCGAGTTGCTGATCTTCAACAGCGTCGTCGATCACGACCTCCGCGCCGGACACCAGCCCTTCTTCACCTTCAAGCTCTTCGCCCTCGACTTCCGACGGCTCCTGAACCCGCTCCAGACCGACCAGCGTTTCATCGGTGGCCAGCTTGATCAGGGTCACCCCTTGGGTGTTGCGACCCAGGCTGGAGACTTCATCAACGCGGGTCCGCACCAGCGTGCCCTGATCGGAAATCAGCATGATTTCCTCGCCTTCCTGAACCTGGATTGCACCGACGAGCTTGCCGTTGCGCTCTTTGGTGACCATTGCAATCACACCCTGACCACCGCGACCACGGCGAGGGAATTTGCTCAGCGCGGTGCGCTTGCCGAAACCACGCTCGGAAGCGGTCAGAATCTGCGCGCCCGACTCAGGAATCAGCATGGAGATCAGCTTCTGATCCTTGAGGATCCGCATGCCGCGGATACCGCGAGCGCCACGACCCATTTCACGCACGGCGGCTTCAGCGAAACGAATCACCTTGCCAGCGTCGGAGAACAGCATGATTTCTTTCGCGCCATCGGTGATGGCAGCCGCGATCAACGTGTCACCTTCCTTCAGCTTCAGGGCGATCAAGCCATTGGAGCGCGGACGGGCGAAGCGTGCCAGCGGCGTCTTCTTGACGGTACCGGAAGCCGTGGCCATGAAGATGAATTCGCCAGTCGGCTCAGCGACCAGTTCGGCCGTTTCGCCGTCGATTTCTTCCAGCTCGGCAGCTTCTTCAGCTTCAACCACTTCGCCTTCGATGATCACATCGTCGGCATCATCTTCATCGTCAGCACCGGCGCGTTTTTGCAGGGCCTCAAGATCGATCTGCAGCATCGTGGTGATGGTTTCATCGGCTTCCAGCGGCAGCAGATTGACCAGCGGACGACCCCGCGCGGCACGCGATGCCTCAGGAATTTCGTAAGTCTTCAGCCAGTACACCTTGCCTTTGCTGGAGAACAGCAAGAGCGTGGAGTGACTGTTGGCAACCAGCAGGTGAGCAATGTAGTCCTCATCCTTGACGCCAGTCGCCGATTTGCCTTTACCGCCACGACGCTGAGCCTGGTACGCAGCCAGCGGCTGGGTCTTGGCGTAGCCACCGTGGGAAATGGTCACAACGCGCTCTTCTTCCGGGATCATGTCGCCCAGAGTCAGGTCGAGGCGTGCATCGAGAATCTCGGTGCGACGCTGATCGCCGTATTCGGCACGGATCACTTCCAGCTCTTCGCGGATCACTTCCATCAGGCGCACGGCACTGTTGAGGATGCGGATCAGCTCGCCGATCTGGTTGAGGATCTCTTGATACTCGGCCAGCAGCTTTTCGTGTTCCAGGCCGGTCAGGCGGTGCAGACGCAGTTCCAGAATGGCTTGCGCCTGTTCTGGCGACAGGAAGTACTTGCCCTCGCGCAGACCGTATTGCGGATCAAGGTTTTCCGGACGGCACGAATCGGCACCGGCACGCTCAACCATCGCCACCACCGCCGAGGATTCCCAAGGCGTGCTGATCAGCGCTTCCTTGGCTTCCGACGGCGTTGGCGACGCCTTGATCAGGGCGATCACCGGGTCGATGTTCGACAGGGCAACGGCCTGACCTTCAAGGATGTGACCACGCTCGCGGGCTTTACGCAGTTCGAACACGGTGCGACGGGTGACGACTTCGCGACGGTGACGAACGAAGGCTTCCAGCAGATCCTTGAGGTTGAGGATCCGCGGACGGCCGTCGATCAGCGCAACGATGTTGATGCCGAACACCGATTGCAGTTGGGTCTGGGCGTAGAGGTTGTTGAGGATCACCTCTGGCACTTCGCCGCGACGCAGTTCGATCACGACGCGCATACCGTCCTTGACGGACTCGTCGCGCAGAACTCTGATTCCTTCGAGTTTATTCTATTTTACAAGCACGCCGATCTTAACGAT
>NZ_JBIUWN010000042.1:6230-52668 GCF_044743485.1 Pseudomonas sp. NPDC087614
CGGTGGTCGCCGTAAGTTCGGTGATGCCTTCGAGTTTCTTCTCTTTTACCAGCTCGGCGATCTTCTCGATCAGACGCGCCTTGTTCAACTGGTAAGGGAGTTCGGTGATGACGATCTGCTGACGGCCACCGACCTTGTCGATGTCTTCAACGATCGAACGCGCACGCATGTAAATGCGCCCGCGACCGGTGCGGTAGGCTTCGATGATACCGGCGCGACCGTTGATGATCGCGGCGGTCGGGAAGTCCGGACCGGGAATGTATTGCATCAGCTCGTCGACAGTCAGCTCGGGATTGTCGATGAGTGCCAGGCAACCGTCGATGACTTCACCGAGGTTGTGCGGCGGGATGTTGGTCGCCATGCCCACGGCAATACCGCTGGCACCGTTGACCAGCAGGTTGGGAATACGGGTCGGCATGACCGCCGGGATCATTTCGGTGCCGTCGTAGTTCGGCACCCAGTCGACGGTTTCCTTGTGCAGGTCAGCCAGCAGCTCGTGCGCCAGCTTGGTCATGCGCACTTCGGTGTATCGCATGGCCGCGGCGTTGTCGCCGTCCACCGAACCGAAGTTGCCCTGACCGTCGACCAGCAGATAACGCAGCGAGAATGGCTGCGCCATACGGACGATGGTGTCGTAGACCGCTGTATCACCGTGCGGGTGATACTTACCGATCACGTCACCGACAACACGGGCAGATTTCTTGTACGGCTTGTTGAAGTCGTTGCCCAGCTCGCTCATCGCGAACAGCACGCGACGGTGCACGGGCTTCAAGACATCGCGCGCATCCGGCAGTGCACGGCCGACGATCACGCTCATCGCGTAATCGAGGTAGGACTGTTTCAGCTCGTCTTCGATATTGACCGGGAGGATTTCTTTGGCCAGTTCGCCCATGAGAAGCCTGATTCCTTTTTCTGGT
This sequence comes from Pseudomonas sp. NPDC087614, assembly GCF_044743485.1. Lineage (NCBI taxonomy): Bacteria > Pseudomonadati > Pseudomonadota > Gammaproteobacteria > Pseudomonadales > Pseudomonadaceae > Pseudomonas > Pseudomonas sp. NPDC087614. Next base: position 7,148 of record NZ_JBIUWN010000042.1, read on the forward strand.
GAAACCTCGTCATATCCATAGGGATCACGAAGCTCGTCGATGCAGGCTGAGTGCCATGCGCCGACTTACGACAAATCAACAAGTTGGACCCTGGATTTGCGCAGTGAAGACAACCCCGTGGGACTGCCTCGGAAAACGCCGGATGCTACCACAATCGCCGCCACGCACCTATCCCCCACAAGCGCATGGAGCATAGTTAGTTGGCCGGTAATCGCCTGAAAGGGGGACGAGAGACGCTTAGAGCCTCTTCGAATGCAGAATCGGAGGCTTGTTTACGTATGTTTATTGACTTTTAAGGCCCCATCGCTGACAAGCCAGCGATGGGGCCCTTTGAGGCACAACAGCCCGTTAATGCAGGCGTTTGCGACACATCAACTGGGCCATTTTCGCGGTATCCGGACGCTCGACGATGCCCTTCTCGGTAACGATCGCGTCGATCAGATCCGCCGGCGTCACGTCAAACACCGGATTGAACGCCTCGACATCTGCGCCGACACGCTTGCCGCCCACCTCCAGCAACTCGGCGCCGTCACGTTCCTCAATCGGGATGTCATCACCACTGGCCAGGTTCATGTCGATGGTCGAACTCGGCGCCACGACCATGAAACGCACGCCGTGATGCATCGCATTGACCGCCAGTTGATAGGTGCCGATCTTGTTCGCCACGTCGCCGTTGGCGGTGATCCGGTCAGCACCGACGATTACCCAGGTCACACCTTTGGTTTTCATGATGTGTGCGGCGGCAGAGTCGGCATTAAGGGTCACCGGGATACCTTCATTGACCAACTCCCAGGCCGTCAGGCGCGAGCCTTGCAGCCACGGGCGGGTTTCGTCGGCGTAAACGCGCTCAACCATACCTTCAAGGAACGCCGCACGAATGACACCCAGCGCTGTACCGAATCCGCCCGTCGCCAGCGCGCCAGTGTTGCAGTGGGTGAGAATCGCCTGAGCATTGCCCTGATGCTTGCGAATCAGGTCGACACCCAGTTGCGCCATGGTCAGGTTGGCTTCGCGGTCACTTTCATGAATTGAGATCGCCTCGGCTTCCAGTGCCGCCAGCGGATCGGCATTGTCTTTCAGGCGCTCAAGCCGATCACGCATGCGGCCCAGCGCCCAGAACAGGTTGACCGCGGTCGGACGAGAGCCGGCCAACAGCGCGAAGTCCTCTTCCAGCACCGCACGCCAATCGCCACCCTCGACAATCCGCGCACGAGCCGCGAGCACGATGCCATAGGCGGCACTGATGCCGATGGCTGGCGCGCCACGCACCACCATTGAGCGAATCGCCTCGGACACGCCGGCGGCGCTGGTGCAGGCGATCCAGGTTTCCTCGAACGGTAAAATACGCTGATCCAGCAGGTGGAGCGCGCCGTCTCGCCAATCGATGGCCTTCACTTTCTCCGCAGCCAACAGTCGATCGCGCATCCCTAACCCCGCACTCATGAACAAAAGCCGCCGATTATAGCGATCCCCCCGCGAAGACGCTCGGGTATACTTCGCCATCCTTTACAAAAGCACTGGAACCGACCCTCGATGCCGAAACCTGCCATTGCGCTCGACTTACTATTGCTGCCGACCTGGCTGGTACCCGTCGAACCTGCAGGCGTTGTGCTCAAGGAGCACGGTCTGGGCATCCGCGACGGTCGCATCGTGTTTATCGGCCCGCGCGCCGAAGCATTGAAGTGTAACGCCACACAAATCCGCGAATTGCCGGACATGCTGCTCAGCCCCGGTCTGATCAATGCTCACGGCCACGCCGCAATGACACTGTTCCGCGGTCTGGCCGATGACTTGCCGCTGATGACCTGGCTGGAAAATCACATCTGGCCAGCCGAAGCCAAATGGGTCGATGAAGATTTTGTCCGAGACGGTACTGATCTGGCCATCGCCGAACAGATCAAGGGCGGCATCACCTGTTTCTCGGACATGTATTTTTTCCCGAAAGTTGCCAGCGAGTGCGTGCACAACAGCGGCATTCGCGCGCAGATCGCGATTCCTGTCCTCGACTTCCCGATACCCGGCGCCAGCAACGCTGATGAAGCCATTCGTCAGGGCGTCGAGTTGTTCGGTGATCTGAAGCACCACGAACGGATCAAGATCACCTTCGGCCCCCATGCACCCTATACCGTCAGCGATGAGAACCTCGAGAAGATCCGCGTGATTGCCGAGGAACTGGATGCATCGATCCACATGCACGTCCACGAAACCGCCTTCGAAGTGCAGCAAGCTGTCGAACAACGCGGCGAGCGGCCACTGGCCCGCCTCGGCCGCCTGGGCCTGCTTGGCCCGCGCTTCCAGGCCGTACACATGACCCAGATCAGCGATGACGATCTGGCGTTACTGGTAGAAAGCAACACCAGCGTGATCCACTGCCCCGAATCGAACCTCAAACTGGCCAGCGGTTTTTGCCCGATCGAGCGATTGTGGCAGGCGGGTGTGAATGTGGCTGTCGGCACTGACGGTGCGGCGAGCAACAATGATCTCGACCTGCTGGGTGAAACCCGCACTGCCGCGCTGCTGGCCAAGGCCGTCGCCGGCTCTGCCACCGCGCTGGACGCCCACCGCGCCCTGCGCATGGCCACGCTCAATGGCGCCCGAGCGCTGGGGATCGAAGCGCAAGTCGGCTCGCTGGAAATCGGCAAAGCCGCCGACATCGTCGCCTTCGACCTGTCGGGCCTGGCGCAGCAACCAGTCTATGACCCGGTTTCGCAGCTTATATATGCCACCGGCCGCGACTGCGTGAAACACCTGTGGGTTGACGGCAAGCAACTGCTCGACGACCGGCGCCTGACACGCCTGGATGAGACACAACTGGGCGCCACCGCCCGTGCCTGGGGCCAACGCATCAGCGGCCACACCGAATCGTAAACACTGCGCATAACCTGCGCAGCTACAACCTTTTTCAAGTTTTAGAGGAATGGAACATGAGCAACGTCGACCACGCCGAAATCGCCAAATTCGAAGCCCTGGCCCATCGCTGGTGGGACCGTGAAAGCGAATTCAAACCGCTGCACGACATCAACCCGCTGCGGGTCAACTGGATTGACGAACGGGTCAACCTGGCCGGCAAGAAAGTGCTCGACGTCGGTTGCGGCGGCGGCATCCTCAGCGAAGCCATGGCCCAACGCGGTGCCACCGTAATGGGCATCGACATGGGCGAAGCGCCTCTGGCGGTCGCGCAATTGCATCAACTGGAATCCGGCGTCAGCGTCGATTACCGCCAGATCACCGCCGAAGCTCTGGCCGAAGAAATGCCCGAGCAGTTCGACGTGGTCACCTGCCTGGAAATGCTCGAACATGTGCCGGATCCATCGTCGGTCATTCGCGCCTGCTTCCGCATGGTCAAGCCCGGCGGTCAGGTGTTCTTCTCGACCATCAACCGCAACCCGAAGGCCTACCTGTTCGCCATCATCGGCGCCGAATACATCATGAAGTTGCTGCCGCGTGGCACCCACGACTTCAAGAAATTCATCCGCCCGTCCGAGCTTGGCGCCTGGAGCCGCATGGCCGGCCTGACCGTCAAGGACATCATCGGCCTGACTTACAACCCGCTGACCAAGCACTACAAGCTGGCCAACGACGTTGACGTCAACTACATGATCCAGACCCTGCGCGAGGAATAAGCCGATGGCCATCAGAGCAGTCCTTTTCGACATGGACGGCACCCTGCTCGACACCGCACCGGACTTCATCGCCATCTGCCAGGCGATGCGCGCGGATCGTGGCTTGCCGCCAATCAACGACAAGCACATTCGCGACGAGATCTCCGGCGGCGCCAAAGCCATGGTTGCGGTGACGTTTTCGATGGACCCGGAATCGCCGGGGTTTGAAGAGTTGCGCCTGGAATTCCTCGAGCGCTACCTCGTCGGCTGCGCGGTGCACAGCAAGCTGTTCGACGGCATGGCTGAACTGCTGGCTGATATCGAAAAGGCCAACTTGATCTGGGGCGTGGTGACCAACAAGCCGCTGCGCTTCGCCGAGCCGATCATGCAGCAGTTGGGACTGGCCGAGCGTTCGGCGCTGCTGATCTGCCCGGATCATGTCAAAAACAGCAAGCCGGATCCGGAGCCGCTGATCCTGGCGTGCAAGATGCTTGATCTGGATCCGTCGACGGTTTTGTTTGTGGGCGATGATCTGCGCGATATCGAATCCGGGCGCGACGCTGGCACCAAGACTTGCGCGGTGACGTTTGGCTACATCCATCCCGACGACAACCCGCGGCATTGGGGCGCGGATGTGGTGGTGGATCATCCTCTGGAGTTGCGCAAGGTGCTCGATAGCGCGCTCTGCAGTTGCTGAGACTTGACGCAGAGCGTCATTGGCTGCTTTCCCATGCGGAGCGTGGGAATGATCTGACTCTTGATGAGGTTTTTTATGTTTGATTACACAGCTCGTCCCGAATTGCTCAAGGACCGGGTCATTCTGGTCACCGGTGCCGGTCGTGGCATCGGCGCGGCTGCCGCGAAAACCTACGCTGCCCATGGCGCAACCGTTTTGCTGCTGGGCAAGACTGAAGCCCATCTGACACAGGTCTACGACGAAATCGAAGCCGCCGGGCACCCCCAGCCGGCGGTGATTCCGTTCAATCTCGAGACCGCCCTGCCGCATCAGTACGATGAACTGGCCGCAATGATCGAGGCTGAATTCGGCCACCTCGACGGCCTGCTGCATAACGCCTCGATCATCGGCCCGCGCACGCCCATCGAGCAGTTGTCCGGCGAAAACTTCATGCGTGTCATGCAGGTCAACGTCAACGCCATGTTCATGTTGACCAGCACATTGCTGCCGCTGCTCAAGCTGTCGCAGGATGCTTCGGTGGTGTTCACTTCGAGCAGCGTCGGACGCAAGGGCCGTGCTTATTGGGGGGCCTATGGCGTTTCGAAATTCGCCACCGAAGGCCTGATGCAAACCCTGGCCGATGAAGTCGACGGCGTGGCGCCAGTGCGCTCCAACAGCATCAACCCGGGCGGCACTCGCACCAGCATGCGCGCGCAAGCCTATCCGGGGGAAAATCCGCTGAACAATCCGACGCCCGAGGAAATCATGCCGGTCTACCTGTACCTGATGGGCCCGGACAGCACCGGCATCAATGGTCAGGCATTCAACGCGCAGTAATGCCATACGTCGCATTTGTAGCCGTGGCGGATTTCCGTCGCGGCATGCATTAACCGTTATTGGCCGTCACAATACAGTCAAATATCCAGCACACCTTAGTCTTCCGAAAAGCCAAGCTATTGATTCGTATAGCTTTAAATAAAACCGAACTGAATGGCACGACTTTCGCTCTAATTTTCCTCAAAGCATGCCGTGTGAAGGCAATGGGGCAAGACCTGATTCGATAGCTCACTAATCGTCATCAGGCAGACTAGACTTACACCAAATGTCCTACGGGACTGATGGATCAGTACGACACGCAGCCCATAGCCGCTCTCACCCAGCCTGTAAGACAGACTTACTGCTTAGGGGCTCACGCCATATGAAATCACCTTCCCAGACCAATGCAATTGACTTCGACAGTGCCAAATTGCAGCGCCTGGGTTTCGGTCAGCAGCCGCCTCTTCTGGAGCGGCCCGCCAGTCTTGCGCAATTGCGCCAGCAACTGAGCCTGCAACTGCAAACCAGTCTTGAACCGCAACGCATTCTCGGTCTGTTTTTTCGCGAGGCTCAGCGCCTTGTACCACTGGATGCCTTGAGCTACACGCATCAGGGCAGTGACCTGCGCCTGGAGTTCGGCGCCCGAGGCCATCACTCGGTCAGCTACAGCCTCAGCCACGAAGGCGAGCACATGGGTGAACTGGTATTCCGCCGTAATCAGCGCTTCAACGATCAGGAGCAGGGGCATCTTGAATCGCTGCTGTCGTCGCTGCTGTATCCGATGCGCAACGCCCTGTTATACCGCGCGGCGACCCAGAGCGCACTGCGCGACTCCCTCACCGGTGCCGGCAACCGTATTGCGATGGACCAGACCCTGCAACGCGAAATCGAGATGTCACGTCGCCATCTGCAACCATTGTCGGTATTGATGCTGGATATCGACCATTTCAAGCGGGTCAACGACAGTCACGGGCATAGCGCTGGCGATGACGTACTCAAAGCCGTTGCCGCCTCAATCAAAGGTCAATTGCGCAACGTCGACATGGTGTTTCGTTATGGCGGGGAAGAGTTCCTGATCCTGCTGTCCAACACCAGCCGGGAAGCGGCTGCTCTGGTCGGTGAGCGTTTGCGCTACGCCGCACAGGCTAATGAATATTACGCTGACGGCCAGTTGATCGAGCTGACGGTGAGCCTGGGTTGCTCGACCCTGCTGCCGGGTGAATCGGCAGAAAGCCTGCTGCGTCGCGCTGACAGTGCGTTGTATGTGGCCAAGCGTGAAGGCCGGAATCGATTGGCAATGGCGGGTTAGTTCTACCGAACGACCAAACAGTGTGGGAGCGGGCTTGCTCGCGAACAGGGTGTGTCAGTCAGCAGTTGCTAGACTGCGACACCGCTTTCGCGAGCAAGCCCGCGCCCACAGTTACATCAGCTTTCGACTACTGCCCTGCGTTCGCGCACCAACAAACGCTCGGATGTTTCGAGCTGCATGCAACGCTCCAAAAACAGATACATGTAGTCGTAGCTCTTGCAGATCGCCTGACGCAACTCGACCTGCAGGGCCTTGCTCGGATTCATGCCGGCCAGGGTGCAAATGATTTCCAACGCCTCCCAAGGGTGGGCATCGTCATACTGCGCGTGCATCTTCAACCACTTCATCGCCCGCTTTCGATCTTCCTCCGGGAATGCAGCGGCATACACGCCAGTAGAACAAACCAGTGCCGACCACTCCCCGGTCGCGCCCTCGATTGCATAGTTGGTGGCCGCGATAGCCACGATCAGCGAGTCCGCCGAACTGGTGTGCCAGCACCAATGACTCAAGGCGTGCAGCTCGGGCGGCACATGCTGGGCCTGCAGATCTTCCAGGCTCACACCGTGCGCACGACTCCAGTGCACCCAGTAATCGGCGTGATTCAGCTCGACGCGGATATTGCGCATCAGCCAGCGCCGCGCCATGTCTTCACCGGGGTGACGGGCGAATTTGGTCTTGGTCAGGTTCTGCGCCATGTAAAGAGCGAATTGCTCAACCACCGGCCAACCCCCGATCAGGTACTGGCGCATGGTTTTGGCGCTGAGCTTGTTATCACGCATGCGCAGGTACAACTCATGTTCGACAACCCGGCGCTTGCTCTCGCTGCAATCCTCAATCAGCTGTTGTGCCCAGCCTGGATAACTTGCAGCTTCCATGAGCGGTCCGGCTCGGTTGAATGTGTCGATCACTGTTCGGCTCCTTTTGATTTGTGATTGTAAGGATCGGCGAGAGACTTCAACGGAACGTGCCAGGCGCTTTGAACAACAACGGCTGCGGTCTGGCGGGCCGACTTTGCAAACTGTCACAGGTAAACAATTGCGGTCGTTCGATGACATAACCCTGAGCGTAATCCACTCCAATTTCAAGCAATGCCTGCTCGATCTGGGTTGTTTCAACAAACTCGGCAATTGTCTGCTTACCCATGACATGCCCGATGTGATTGATCACTTCGACCATTGCTCGGTTAATCGGGTCGTCCAGCATATCTTTTACGAAACTCCCGTCGATCTTCAGGAAGTCTACAGGCAAATGTTTCAGATAAGCGAATGAAGACATTCCGGCACAAAAGTCATCCAACGAGAAATAACAACCCAAGCCTTTGAGTTCATTAATAAATCTAATTGCACTGCCCAAGTTTGAAATTGCACTGGTTTCAGTAATTTCAAAACAAATCATTTCAGGCGGTATCGAATAGTTAACAAACTGTTCGCGCAGAAAGTGCAAAAACGCGTCATCTCCTATAGTAATACCTGACAGATTAATCGCACACATCGCTAATGGGCCTTTATGCTCTTGTGCAATACATTGAGCAATTACCTTAAATACGTTTTGCACGACCCAGCGATCCAACTGGCTCATCAAGCCATAACGTTCGGCGGCGGGAATGAAACTGTCCGGCAGAATCATCCGTCCGGCCTCGTCATGCAGACGCAGCAGGATTTCAATGTGCCCACCCTTGCCGTCACTCGGCTTGAGCGGTGAGATTTCCTGGGCGTAAAGACAAAAACGGTTCTCTTCCAGCGCCATGTGCAGACGCTGGACCCAGGCCATTTCACCAAAGCGCAGCGACAGTTCGGAATCGTCGGCGTGGTAGACCTGCACACGGTTGCGGCCCTTTTCCTTGGCCATGTAACAGGCCATATCAGCAGCACGCAGCGAAGCTTCCAGCGTCGCCGGGGTTTGCACGACATGCACCAGGCCGATACTCACCGTGGTCAGGAATGGCCGCCCTTTCCAGACAAAATGCAGGTTCTGCACGGTCTGGCGCAGCGCCTCGGCAATTTTCTCCGCCGCTTGCGGCGCGCAGTTTTCCAACAGAATGCCGAACTCGTCACCTCCGAGCCGCGCCAGGGTGTCGCCCTCACGCAGCCCCGACTGCAGCAAGGTGCAAATGTGCCGCAGCAGTTCATCACCCGCGGCATGGCCGCAGGTGTCGTTGACCAACTTGAACTGATCCAGATCGAGGAACATCAGCGCATGCCGCCCGGACTGGCGCGAAAGGTTATGCAGCGCTTGCTCCAAGCGATATTCGAACTCACGGCGGTTCGCCAGCCCGGTCAGCGCATCATGGGTGGCCTGCCACGAAAGATTGGCGATGTATTGCCGTTCCTGGGTCATGTCGTGCAGCACCAGCACGGTACCGCTGACGTTCCCGGCATTGCGAATCGGCGCACCGACCAGCGTCACCGACAGCGTGCTGCCATCCAGGCGCTGAATCAGTTTGGAGTGTTCACTGCCGCCACTGAGATGGCCACTAAGAATATGTTCGATCAGGGTCAGGCCTTCGGCCTGGGCATTGTCGTCGAGCAAGTTGAACAGCGCCGCCAGCGGCAGGCCGGCTGCCTGCTCGGCCTTCCAGTGGGTCATGGCTTCGGCGGCGGGGTTCATGTAATCGATGGCGCCGGAAACGTCGGTGGTGATGACGCCATCGCCAATCGACTGCAGCGTGACATGCGCCCGATCCTTCTCCAACTGAAGGGCCTGGGCAAAAGCATGGCGTTGTTTGAGCAGTTTGTGCGTGCGCCATAAAGCCAGCACGATAAGCCCCAGCGCCGTGGCCAGGTTGGTGAACAAGAGCAGGCGCAAGATCATCCGCGAGCCTTCACCCAGGGCATCACTGAACGCTTTCGCCGCCGGGGTCACGCCATCGTTGATCGCCAGAATCCGCGTCTTCCAGCGCAGGATATCGGCACTGCTGGCAGTGTTCTGCAAGATGCTCTGGTGCATTTCGCGCGCCACGTCATTGAGTTCGACCAGATAAGCGTCACCCACCGTCCAGCGGTCGATTGCGGTTTCCAGATAACTGAAATGGCGGAAGTTGAGGTACAGCCAGATCAGGCTGGGGACGTCGTCCGGGTGGTTGCCGCCCTTGAGAATGCCTTCGCGTGCAGCGGTCAGGTCCGGCGGTTGGTGATCCAGTGCCAGGCGCAGCTCATGGCCGCCCTGAGGAACGGCAATCGCCTTTTTGTACTTGAGAAAAATCGTTTCGTCACGACTGTCGGCGTACAGATTGAGGTAGTAAATGGCGTCTTTCTGCCCCTTGGACCAGAGGCTCTCACCCGCGACATAACCGCGAACGGCCGACAGCACGTAAAGACTCATCCCTCCCAATAAAGCCTGAAACAACACGACAGCAATGAATGGCCAGACGATGCCCAACAACCGTGGCGTTCCGAGAGTCCGCTTCTGATTCATGAGGTCCCTTGCGCAAGCACTGCCAGATATACACCGGGAAATACCGCTCCTGACAGCTCAGCCTAGGCTAATTTTCGGCATGTCGAAGCGACTGCTAGGCCGTCTTCACTGCCGATTGCGCAACCTGCTGCCTGTCAACGCGTTTCGGAGTTTTTTATTTTAAGCAATTCAAACACTAAGCACACAAACGCGCAAAAAACTCAAGAGCACTATATCTGCTGCAAATGGCCATACAGTTTGGCGTACAGCCCGCCATCGGCAATTAACTGCTGATGATCGCCGTCTTCGGCCACTTGTCCGCCATCGAACACCACCACCCGATCCGCCTGTTTTACCGCCGACAAGCGGTGGGCAATGATCAGTGTGGTGCGACCATTGAGGAACCGCGCCATGGCTTCATGCAGGTTGTATTCGGTGGCGGCATCGAGGGCCGAGGTGGCTTCGTCGAGGATCACCACTTTGGGCTCGGCCAGGATCATCCGCGCAATCGCCAGACGCTGACGCTGCCCGCCGGACAGGCGCACGCCGGAGCGCCCGACGATGCTGTCGAGGCCGTCCGGCAAGGCACGGATAACGGGTTCGAGCTGGGCGATTTCCAGCGCCTGCCAACAGGCTTCGTCACTGCGTGTGCGCCCCATGGTCAGGTTGGCGCGCACGGTGTCGTTGAACAGCGCCGGATGCTGCAACACCACCGCAACGTTTTCCCGAACGATCTCCAGACCGATTTCCTGCTGGGTCGACCCACCGAAACGGACGGAGCCCGCGAGCGGCGTGTACAACCCCAACAGCAATTGCACCAAGGTACTTTTGCCACCGCCACTGGCGCCAACAATCGCGACTTTTTCGCCGGGCGCGATAGACAGGTTCATCTGATCCAGCACCAGCTCATCGCCGTAACCGAAACACAGGCCCTGCACTTCAATACCGACGGTTTCGCGCCCTTTGAACGGGTCGACACCCCCCGGATATTGTGGCTCATCGGCACGCGCCAGCAATTCGTTGACCCGCGCCAGCGCACCGCCCGCCGCGTAGTAGGCGTATTGCAGATTCAACAACTGTTCGACCGGGCCAATCATGAACCACAGGTAACTGAACACCGCGAGCATCTGGCCAATCGACAGATCGGAAAACAACACGGTGAGCATCGCCGCCGCGCGGAAGATGTCGATGCCGAACTGGAACAGCAAGCCACTGGCGCGGTTGGACGCGTCGGTTTTCCACTGCGAATTGACCGCGTAGTTACGCACTTCCTGTGCCCGCAGCCCCAACCGCCCGAGGAAATAGCCCTGACGGTTACCCGCTCGCACTTCCTGGATCGAATCGAGGGTTTCGCTCAGCGCCTGAGTGAAGCGCGCGGTGCTGTCATTCTCGAGTTTTTTCAGGTGTTTGACCCGCTTGCCCAACTGCACCGTGGCGTAGATCACCAGCGGGTTGAACAGCAGAATCAGCAGCGCCAGTTTCCAGTGCATCCACATCAGAATGCTTGCTGTGCCAACCAGAGTCAGCATCGCCACCAGAAAACGGCTGAGGGTTTCGCCCACAAACTTGTCGAGGGTGTCCAGATCGGTGACCAGGTGCGTGGTCACGGTCCCGCTGCCCAGGCTTTCGTATTCGCCGAGGGAAATGCGTTTGAGGCGTTCGATCAGCCGCACACGGATGCGGTAGACGATGTCTTTGGCCAGACGCGCGAAGAGTCGCGCCTGCAACACGCCAAAACACAGGGCGCTGCAGCGCAGGGTCAGCGTGACCACCAGCATCAGGCCGATGTAGCCCGCCGCTTGCTGCCACATCGACGGCAGCACCTGATTCATGACTTTCAGCGCGGCGTCGCCGTGGCCGAGCAGCACTTCGTCCACCAGCAAGGGCAGCAATAATGGAATCGGCACGCTGCACAGCGTCGCCAGCACGGCCACGCCGTTGGCGATCCACAGGGATTTTTTATGATGCAGTGCCAAGCGCCGGACTTCTGCCCAGCTCAGCCGGTCGACACGCTTTACGGCTGGCGTGTCATCGGCCAGGTCAGGCACAGGCTGCGCGCTCCAGCCAGCGACCGAGCAACGGCGACAGCTCGCTGAGCGGTTGATAGCCATTGGTCAGCAGCGCCAGTTGGCCGTTGCGTTCGGCCAGCAACGTCGGGAACCCGGCGATGCCCAGATCCTGCACCCAATTGAAATCCGCCGCCGTGGCTTCGTGCTGATCGGCGCGATCAAACAGTGCGGCAAATTCGATCCGTGGCACGCCGGCCTGCTCGGCCAGTTCCACCAGCACGCTGGCTTGGGTGACGTCGCGGCCTTCGGTGTAAAACGCCTGCTGAATCAGCCCCAACAGAGTCCACGCACAATCCGGCGCCAGGCTGCGTGCGGTGACGATCGCACGGCAGGCAGGCTCGGTGTCGTAGACAAAACCATCGGGCAACGCGCCTTCAAACTTGAATGGCTGGCCGGTGGCCTCGGTCACTGCCTGCCAATGCTCGAGAATGTAGCGTCGAGTGGTCGGCTCCAGCGCCGAACCGCTGCCGGTACGCAACCCGCCAACGACAAGGTGCAACTCCACCCCGGCCGCCTGGGCCTGCTCGACCAGAGCCTTGGCCACCGGGGCAAACCCCCAGCACCAGGAACACATCGGATCCATCACGTAGAGCAGGCGCGCAGACATGGTTAAGCCTCGGTGGATGCTTGCTTGTAGTTGTAGCCGATCGGGTGCGGCTGGTTGCGGGCCTTGGCCAGTTCGATCTGCTTCTGCCGATCGATGGCGCTGCGGCGGGTTTTCTCGCTCAGCGTGTCCCAGCAATGCGGGCAACTGACGCCGGCGACGTAATGCTCGCTGGCGCGATCTTCAACGCTGACCGGGGTGCGGCAGGCATGACATTGATCGTAGTCGCCTTCGCTGAGGTCGTGACGCACGGTCACACGGTTGTCGAATACAAAGCAGTCGCCCTGCCACTTGGTTTCTTCCTGCGGCACCTCTTCGAGGTACTTCAAAATGCCGCCCTTGAGGTGGTAAACCTCTTCGAAACCTTCGCCGAGCATGTAGCTCGAGGCTTTCTCGCAGCGGATACCGCCGGTGCAGAACATCGCGACCTTCTTGTGTACGGCCGGATCGAAGTGTTCTTTGATGTAGTCGGGGAATTCGCGAAAACTGGTGGTTTTCGGATCGATGGCACCTTCGAAGGTGCCGATCGACACTTCGTAATCGTTGCGCGTGTCGATCAACAGCACTTCAGGGTCGCTGATCAACGCGTTCCAGTCTTGCGGATCAACGTAAGTACCGACTTTTTTGTTCGGGTCGACGCCTTCGACACCGAGGGTGACGATCTCTTTCTTGAGCTTGACCTTGGTACGGTAGAACGGCTGCTCGTCGCAGTACGATTCTTTATGATCGATGTCGATCATGCGCGGGTCATTCTTGAGCCAGGCGAGCAGGCCGTCGATGCCTTCGCGAGTACCGGAAACCGTGCCGTTGATGCCTTCTTCGGCAATCAACAGTGTGCCTTTGATGCCGTTGTCGACCATCGCTTGCAGCAGTGGCTCGCGCAGGTTGACGTAATCTTCGAGGGTGACGAACTTATACAGTGCCGCCACGACAATCGGTTGTGTCATGGGTATTTCTCCAGGTGGCTACCCTCGCAAAGGGTGAACCGGATGCGAAAAAAAACGCGCCGGGTGAGCGGCGCGTTGCGGATTCTAGCAAAAAAGCAGCTTCGAGCGGCTAGCTTCAAGCGGCCAGCCATGAACAAGGCGCCGTTAACTTGCAGCTTGCTGCTTGAAGCGTATAGCTACCCTCCTCCAGCACAGGTCGGCGACGCCGGGGCGGCGCCAATCTCTGCCCATTCCTGTGGGGTATAGGTGTGCAGCGCCAACGCATGGAACTCGCCCATCAACTCGCCGAGCGTGCCGTAGATTTTCTGGTGGCGCTTGACCCGGTTCAGGCCTTCGAACTGCGCACTGACCACCACAGCCTTGAAGTGGGTCTGCAACCCGCGACTGTGCATGTGGCTTTCATCCAGTACTTGCAGATGCTCAGGCTGTAACAGGCCCAGCGTTGATTCGATGCGTTGTTGCATGGTCATCGCGAACTCCGCTTACGGCTTTTTCTTGGCCGGAGCAGCGCCTTTCGGTGCCAGCTCGCTGGTCATGTCTTCCAGCAGTTTGTTGACGACAGGCACTGCGCTTTCCAGTTTGGCCTGAGTCATCTGGGCCGATTGCTGGGTCAGTTGCGGCATTTTTTCCAGGACTTTCTTGCCCAGCGGCGACTGATAGAACGCTACCAGGTCTTTGAGCTCGGATTCGCTGAAGTTGCTGGTGTAGAGCTTGACCATGTCCGGCTTGAGCTTTTTCCAGCCAATGGCTTGATCCAGGGCGGCGTTGGCCTTGGCCTGGTAGGTTTCCAGCGTGGCTTTCTTGGATTCCGGGGCCTTGGTCTGTTCAAAACGCTGGGCGAACATCTGCTGAACCTGCATGTAAACCGGAGTGCCCAGTTTGTCAGCGTGCGCCAGGGTCAGGAAAGCTTCGGCACTGGCGTTGTGGCTGGCGGTATCGGCAAGCACCTGGCCGCTGGCGCAAACCAGTGCTACCGCGGTACAGATGGCACGAAGACGAGTCATCGAGTTTCCTTTTCAGCTAAGCGAGGTAAAACCCCAAGGGCGCTCATTCTGCGCCTAACAATCGCTGCGGCTCAACCCCCCGGCCCTTGCCACACTGGATTGACCGGGTTTTACCGGTCAACAATCGGTTAGAGGGAACCACCGGAGCCCAAGCCAGCCTAAACTGCGCAAACAGACCAACAGGAGTGTGCATGATGAGCCGTATCGAAACCGACAGCCTGGGCCAGATCGAAGTCCCGGACGACGCCTACTGGGGTGCTCAAACGCAACGCTCGCTGATCAACTTCGCCATCGGTCAGGAACGCATGCCGCTACCAGTGCTGCACGCTCTGGCCCTGATCAAGAAAGCCGCCGCCCGCGTCAACGACCGCAACGGCGACCTGCCCGCCGACATCGCCCGTTTGATTGAGCAAGCCGCCGACGAAGTGCTCGACGGCCAGCATGATGACCAGTTTCCTTTGGTGGTCTGGCAGACCGGCAGCGGCACCCAGAGCAACATGAACGTCAACGAGGTGATCGCCGGTCGCGCCAACGAACTGGCTGGCAACCCGCGCGGCGGCAAAACGCCGGTGCACCCCAACGATCACGTCAATCGCTCGCAAAGCTCCAACGACTGCTTCCCCACCGCCATGAGCATCGCCACGGTGAAGGCCGTGCAGGAGCAATTGCTGCCGGCGATTGCCGAGCTGTCCGGCGGCCTTGCGGAACTGTCGGCGCGGCACATGAAACTGGTGAAAACCGGCCGCACGCACATGATGGATGCCACGCCGATCACCTTCGGCCAGGAGTTGTCCGGTTTTATCGCGCAATTGGATTACGCCGAACGGGCGATCCGCGCCGCGCTGCCGGCAGTGTGCGAGCTGGCGCAAGGCGGCACTGCGGTGGGTACCGGGCTCAACTCACCCCATGGTTTTGGCGAGGCGATTGCGGCAGAACTGGCGGCGCTGTCCGGTCTGCCTTTCGTCACCGCGCCAAACAAGTTTGCCGCCCTTGCTGGCCACGAACCACTGACCAGCCTTTCCGGCGCGCTGAAAACCCTCGCCGTGGCGCTGATGAAAATCGCCAATGACCTGCGTCTGCTGGGCTCAGGGCCGCGTGCCGGTTTGGCTGAAGTGCGCTTGCCTGCCAACGAACCGGGCAGTTCGATCATGCCCGGCAAAGTTAACCCGACCCAGTGCGAGGCGTTGTCGATGCTCGCCTGTCAGGTATTGGGCAACGACGTGACGATCGGCATTGCCGCCAGCCAGGGCCACTTGCAACTGAACGTGTTCAAACCGGTGATCATCCACAACCTGCTGCAATCGATCCGCCTGCTGGGCGATGGCTGCAGCAACTTCCAGCAGCATTGCATTGCCGGGCTCGAGCCGGATGCCGAGGTCATGGCCAGACATCTGGAACGGGGGCTGATGCTGGTGACCGCGCTTAACCCGCACATCGGTTACGACAAGTCGGCGGAAATCGCCAAGAAGGCCTACAACGAGGGACTGACCCTGCGTGAAGCGGCGCTGGCGCTGGGTTATCTGACGGATGAAGAGTTCGATGCGTGGGTGCGGCCGGAAAACATGATCGAGGCGGGGGCCAAGGGCTAAGCCTTGTAGCGTTTGAAAAATACGCTTCGCGAGCCAGCCCACTCCCACATTGGAATGCATTTCCTTGTGGGAGCCGGCTGGCTCGCGAAGAACGATGACGCCGTTTAGCTGGCTGCCATCTTCATCCGCCGTGCCTTGAACCCGGCAATCAATGAAGGCCCCAACGCCACCAGCGCCGAACCGAGCACGACCAGCACCGCCCCGCCATAGCCCAGGGCATTGATCTGCTCGGCATGCACATACTGCGGCCATATCCCGGCCGCTATCGCGACCGCCCCGAACGTCACCAGCGGTGTAATCGCCAACGTCGCACTGACCCGCGACGCCTCCCAGTGCGCCAGCGCTTCAGCGAACGCGCCATAAGCGATCAGCGTGTTCATGCAGCACGCCAGCAATAACCAGCGCTGCACCGGGCTCAGTTGCAGCGCCTCGAGCGGATGCACCCAAGGGGTGAGCAGCAACGCGCAGAACAGATAAATCACCATCATGACCTGCAGCGAATTCCACACCGTCAGCAATTGCTTCTGGCCCAACGCGTAAAAAGTCCAGACGGTCGACGCCAGCAACACCAGCAATACGCCAGCGGTGTAGTCAGATAGCGAGGTCAGCAGTTCGGCCAATCGCTGATTGAAGAACAACACAAAACCGATCAGCAACACCGCCAGCCCCATCCCCTGGCCGATGCTGAAGCGTTCCTTGAACACAAACAGACTGGCGATCAGCAGCATGATCGGCCCCATCTGCACCACCAGTTGCGCCGTGCCGGGACTGAGCAGATTCAGCCCCGTCAGGTACAACACGTAGTTACCCACCAGCCCCAGTACCGCCATGAGCACCAACCAGCCACCCTTGGGGCCCAGCACCTTGCGGCTCGGCAGCCGCTTGACCGAGGCCAGATAAATGAACAGACACCCGCCGGACACCAGCAAGCGAAACCAGGTCACGGTGATCGGATCCATCACCTGCAACACCTGTTTGAGTTTGATCGGCAGGATGCCCCACAGAAACGCAGTCAGCAGCGCCAGGCATAAACCGTAAACCCAGCGACCGGATGAAATGTGCATGCGAACCTCAAGGCCTGCTGACGAGAGTCCTCATTCTAGGCGCGCCACCGACGGCGACACAGGGACAGTTGGGGCCTGGGCGCGAATAAAACTGTGCAGGTCGCCGTATTAAATTGACGCGACCCCGTTGATCGGCTGAGCGGGCGGCCCAAGTGATTCAGGCATAAGCTTTTTGAATCACTTCGCCGACAAGAACCCTCAAGGAGCCCCGTCATGTTAGGCATGCGTAGGCAAGACCCCGCCCCTGCCACACACTTTCGCAGCGACCGGGTGTGTCGGGTCAACGGTGAACTGTTCTTCAGCACTCGGGAAAATACCCTTGAGGGGCCGTTCGAGAGCACTGAACAGATAGACAAAGAAATACAGGCTTACATTGCGCGAATGCAGCTTATGAGCTGCGACACATAAACCGAGTCACGTCATTCGCGAGCAAGCCTGCCACAGGGTTGTGTGGTGAACACCCTCTAACTGTCTTAACGCACCGCCTCAAACAACCCCGTCGCGCCCATCCCGCCGCCCACGCACATGGTGACGATGCCGTAACGCAGGTCACGCCGCTGCAACTCACGCACCAGGTGGCCGACCTGCCGCGACCCGGTCATGCCGAACGGGTGACCAATGGAAATCGAGCCGCCATTGACGTTGTATTTCTCGTTGTCGATTTCCAGCCGGTCACGGCTGTACAGGCATTGCGACGCAAACGCCTCGTTGAGTTCCCACAAATCGATATCAGCCACCTGCAAGCCCTTGGCTTTGAGCAGTTTGGGCACCGAGAACACCGGGCCAATGCCCATCTCGTCGGGCTCGCAACCGGCCACGGTGAAGCCACGGAAAAACGCTTTCGGCTTGAGCCCCAGTTGCAGGGCTTTTTCCAGACTCATCACCAGCGTCATCGAGGCACCGTCGGACAGTTGCGACGAATTGCCCGCCGTCACCGAACCGTCTTCGGCAAACACAGGCTTGAGGCCTGCGAGGCTTTCATAGGTGGTGTCGGGGCGGTTGCAATCGTCACGATCCACGATGCCATCGAGGATCTGCACATCACCGCTGTTCTTGTCTTCGACGCGATACTTGACCGACATCGGTACGATTTCATCGTCGAACAGCCCGGCCGCCTGAGCCTGCGCGGTGCGCAACTGGCTTTGCAGGGCATAGCGATCCTGCGCTTCACGGCTGACACCATACCGCCGTGCCACCACCTCAGCGGTCTGACCCATCGTGTAATAGATGCCCGGCGTTTGTTGCTTGAGCAACGGGTTGATCAGGTGATCGGTGTTGACGCTTTTCATCGTCAGGCTGATCGACTCGACGCCGCCGGCAACGATGATGTCGCTGCAACCTGAAGCGATCTGGTTGGCAGCCATTGCAATCGCCTGCAACCCGGAGGAGCAGAAACGATTGAGGGTCATGCCGGCGGTGCCAGTGCCCAGACGCGAGAGCACCGCTACGTTGCGGCCGATGTTGTAACCCTGGGCACCTTCGTTGGAGCCGGCGCCGACGATGCAATCCTCGACACTGGCCGGGTCGACGTCGTTACGCGTCAGCAATGCGTTGACGCAATGGGCCGCCATGTCATCGGGGCGGGTCTGGTTGAACTTGCCGCGAAAGGATTTGGCCAGGCCAGTCCGGACGCTGTCGACGATCACCACTTCACGCATGGCATACCTCATTGTTGTGGTCGGTTGAGAGTGGACCTGAGCATAAGTCCACCGCATCAACGACCGCGACAATCATTCACCTCGCGTATGCGGATCTATTGGCTCAGTCCTTGTGCTTTTTCGCGTGTTTGTCGGATTTCTCGAACGCCTCTTCAAGCGCACGGTTGATCGTGCGCAATACTTTGATCCGCGCCCAACGCTTGTCGTTGGCCTCGACCAGCGTCCATGGGGAGATCTCGGTACTGGTGCGATCAACCATGTCACCGACTGCGGTGCGGTACTCGTCCCACTTGTCGCGGTTGCGCCAGTCGTCTTCGGTGATTTTGAAGCGCTTGAACGGGATCGCTTCCCGCGCCTGGAAACGCTCCATTTGCGTGTCCTTGTCGATGGCCAGCCAGAACTTGACCACGATCACCCCGGCATCGGCGATCTGCTCTTCAAAGTCATTGATTTCACCGTAAGCACGCAGCCAGTCGGCCGGGGTACAAAAACCTTCGATGCGCTCCACCAGCACCCGGCCGTACCAGGAACGGTCGAACACGGTGAACTTGCCGCGCGCCGGCAAATGCCGCCAGAAACGCCACAAATAAGGTTGCGCCCGCTCCTCTTCGCTCGGTGCGGCAATCGGCACGATGTTGTACTGGCGTGGATCAAGCGCTGCCGCGACCCGCCGAATCGCCCCGCCCTTGCCCGCGGCATCGTTGCCTTCGAACACGGCCACCAGCGCATGGCGGCGCATACGCTTGTCACGCATCAGCCCGGACAGCCGCGCCTGCTCGGTGATCAGTTGCTCCTCGTAATCTTCCTTTTCCAGACGCTGGGTAAGATCGAGGCTGTCGAGCAAACCCTTATGATCGACGGGGGCGCCCAGCGGCGCTGCGTTGACCTCCTGGGCATGAATCTGCGAACGCTTCAACGCGTTTTGCAGCCCCTCAAGCAGAATATTGCCAACCGCCAGACTGCGATAGTTGGCGTCCATGCCTTCGATGACATGCCATGGCGCGTAGTCGCGACTGGTACGGCGCAATATGCGCTCGCCGTATTTGACGAACTTGTCGTAGGTTTGCGATTGCTGCCAGTCCAGCGGGCTGATCCGCCAACTGTGCAACGGGTCGTCGGCCAAGGCTTTGAGCCGCGCCTTCATCTGCTTCTTGGACAGGTGAAACCAGAACTTGAAGATCAGCGCGCCTTCATCGCAGAGCATTTTTTCCAGACGCTCGGCGGCGCCGATCGCCTGATCCAGACGCGGGTTCTTGAACAGGCCATGCACCCGTCCCTGCAACATCTGGCTGTACCAGTTACCGAAGAAAATCCCCATCCGCCCCTTGGCCGGCAGCATCCGCCAGTAACGCCACGCCGGAGGTCGGGCCAGCTCTTCATCGGTCTGCTGATCGAACGTACGCACCTCGATCAGCCGTGGATCCATCCATTCGTTGAGCAACTTGACCGTCTCGCCCTTGCCCGCGCCTTCGATGCCGTTGATCAAGACAATCACCGGGAAACGCTTTTGCTGCTGCAACTCGAACTGGGCATCGAGCAACGCTTCGCGCAGCGCCGGGACGGCGGCCTCATAGGTTTCTTTGTCGACGGCGTGACCGATTTCAGCGGATTCGAACATAGGACAGCTCCTTCCAGGATTGAGCAAGACTAGCGGATTGGGCACAAGGACGGCGCAGAAATTCCCGCGGGCGGCGGATTGTCATCGAGTCGTCGGCGCCAAGCCTTGCCACGGATCAAGCACCCTGCGCGCGATCGGCTAGAATGGCGACCTTGTCGTTGCCGAGCCTGCCATGAAAGCCGTATTGCCCCACGCCCAACTCGACTGGGATGAACAGGGACGCCCGCGTTCGCGAGTGTTTGATGACGTGTATTTTTCCGACCAGTCAGGTCTGGATGAAACCCGTTATGTGTTCCTCGAACAGAACCGTCTGGCCGAACGTTTTACTGCGTTGCCAGCACATGGACACCTGGCCATCGGTGAAACGGGCTTCGGCACCGGGCTGAATTTTCTCTGCGCCTGGCAGTTGTTCGAGCAACACGCCCCTGTCGGTGCCCGACTGCAATTTGTCAGCGTCGAAAAATACCCGTTGAGCCCGGCCGATCTGAAACGCGCCCTGGCGTTGTGGCCAGAACTCAAGCCGCTGGCTGATCAATTGCTGACCCATTACGTGGCGATCCATCAGGGCTTCCAGCGCATCACACTGGCCAATGGCCGAGTGACATTGACGCTGCTGATCGGCGATGCGCTGGAGCAATTGCCGCAACTGGACGCTCGGATCGATGCGTGGTTTCTCGACGGATTCGCCCCGGCGAAAAACCCGCAGATGTGGACCGCCGAACTGTTCGCTGAACTGGCTCGGCTGGCGGCGCCAGGCTCGACCATCAGCACGTTCACCAGCACCGGTTGGGTGCGGCGTTTGCTCAACGCCGCCGGCTTCAAAATGAAGCGCACGCCGGGCATCGGGCACAAATGGGAAATCCTGCGCGGCGAGTTCCTCGGCTGGCCGTCGGAGGTGGCCCCGCCTGCACCGGAAAAACCCTGGTTCGCGCGCCCCGCCCCCACGTCCGGTGAACGTCGGGCACTGGTGATCGGCGCAGGCCTTGCCGGTTGTGCCACCGCGGCGAGCCTCGCGTCACGCGGCTGGAAAGTGAGTTTGCTGGAGCGCCACGAGGCCGTGGCACAAGAAGCCTCGGGCAATCCGCAAGGCGTGCTGTATCTGAAACTGTCGGCCCATGGCACGGCGTTATCGCAACTGATCATCAGCGGCTTCGGTTACACCCGACGCCTGCTCGAAAGCCTGCAACGGGGCACCGATTGGGACGATTGCGGCGTGCTGCAACTGGCGTTCAATGCCAAGGAAGCCGAGCGCCACGCGCAGCTGGCCGCGGCGTTCCCGGAGGATCTGTTGCAGTGGCTCGATCAGCCCGAGGCGCAGGCCCGCGCCGGTGTCGGTCTGGACCACGGCGGTTTGTACTACCCCGAGGGTGGCTGGGTGCATCCGCCCGCGCTGTGCCAGGCGCAGGCCACACAACCGAACATCGAACTGCTCAGCCACCGTGAGGCGCTGGAACTGCGCAAGGTCGATGATCAGTGGCAAGCCTTCGACGGCGACCGCTTGCTTGCCAGCGCGCCTGTCGTGGTATTGGCCGGTGCTGCCGAGATCAAGCGTTTTGCGCAAAGCGCCGAGCTGCCACTCAAGCGCATTCGCGGGCAGATCACCCGCCTGGCGCAGACTGAACAAAGCCAGGCGTTGACGACGGTGGTGTGTGCCGAAGGCTACGTCGCCCCCGCGCGACGGGGTGAACACACCCTCGGTGCCAGCTTCGATTTCAACAGCGACGACCTGACCCCGACCACCGCCGAACACCAAGGCAATCTGGCGATGCTAGAAGAGATTTCCAGCGATCTGGTCTCTCGCCTGCACATCAGCGAACAGGCGGTCGAAACCCTTCAAGGCCGCGCCGCCTTGCGCTGCACCAGTCCCGACTACCTGCCGATTGTCGGCCCGCTCGCCGACCGCGCGGCGTTCATTCACGCGTACGCGGCGCTGAGCAAGGATGCCCGGCAAGTACCGGACATCGCCTGCCCGTGGCTCGACGGTCTATACGTCAACAGCGGCCACGGTTCACGCGGTCTGATCACCGCGCCGCTGTCTGGCGAACTGCTCGCCGCCTGGCTGAACGACGAACCGTTGCCCTTGCCAAGAAGCGTGGCCGAGGCCTGTCACCCCAACCGTTTCGTATTGCGCCAACTGATTCGCGGCAAATAGACCTCAAGCATCGGGCATTGCGCAGAGGCCCAGATCCCCCAAGCGAATGGCCTCTCCCGTCAGGCGCTTGAGCACAGCCTCTTCGGCCTGCTCCCGTTCGAGCCTGATGACGTCCATCTGGTTCAGGTAATCGGCCGTGGAGAGCTTGCTCGCCTGTTCGAACACCGCGTCCAGCCGCGCCGGAAAGGTTTCCTCCAGGCTCGCGAATTGCCTGGGATACGTGCGCTTCAAGTACTCGCACCAGAACGGCTGACGCAGCAGGAACGTCAGCCATTCGGACGACAGCTCAGCGACACTGATCCTGTTCCTGGCAGTCTCCAGATTGGCTTCGGTCACCCCGCCCAGGATGGCAAAACGCATATGACGCGGCTGTCCCGGCAGATCGAACTCTTCGGCCAGTCCGATGCGATAAGCCAGGTTCACCTCCAGCGGATCAGCACTGGTATCGTTAAGCGCATGCTCACGGGCAATCTGATCCAGCTTGTCCAGCCGAAACAGGCCTCGACCAAGTTTGAGCAACGGGTGTACAGAGGTCACTCGGCCACCGGCAAGCCTGGTGATCTTGTTGACTTCCACAGCGAGTTCGAGCTGGCTGAAGTTGACGGCTGCGCTGTCCGTGCAATTGATCGGGTTGGCGGCCAGGTCGAACACTTGCTCACTCAGGATTGCATCGGTTTCGGCGGCTTCAAGCACTGCCCAGACACGTCGACAGGTGTCTTTGGCGACTTTTTCGGAGTCGGCGGTATTGCCCAGCTCCGCCAGTAAATGAAACAGGCCCTCGGCCCGGGGATCCTCCTTGAATAAGGTCCAGATCCGGTCACGCTGGGCCCAGTCCCCTCCGGCGCCGCCCTCGAACCACAGCGAGCGCGCCTTCTGTTCATCGAGACGCGCGTTATCGTTCTCCAGATAGCCCATACCGACACCCACATTGTTTCGATAGTCCGCCAGATGAGTCCTGCTGGCTAACGACAAGGGATTACCGCGCAGGTCCAGCGCCTCGCTGAAACGTCGCGAGGTCTTGAATAACCAATCCGGTAGCTGCTTGATCTGATTTTCACGCAGATCGACCCAATCCAGATGTGGCAGGCGTTCAAGACCTTTGGGCAACTCGGTGACGCGGGTGTCGCGCAGACACAGGGAACGCAAATCAAACATCTTGCCCACCTCCGGGGTCGCCCCCAGCGGGTTACTGTTCAGATTCAAGGAGTGCAGTGTGCGCAGGTTGGCAAGCTTCACCAGTGTATGTTCGGTCAGTTTGATTCGGTTACCCGCCAGACTCACCCGGGTCAGATCAGGCATGTGCGACAACACCTCAGGCAGGCGCGTGAGTGCGTTGCCGTCGAGGTCCACAGACTCGGCGTGCTTGAATGACTTGAGGAAATAAACCAGGTCGTCGCCCTGCTCCATGTTCTTGAGCGACAACTGCTGGATATGATCGAAGTTCAACCCCGGCGGGAGCGTGGGCAACGTCCCCACCCGCATCCCGTCAAGATTCAATACACAGATCGATTTTCCGCTTTCATCGGTGGCCAGAAAAAGCCGCCGAAACCCATCCTCGATCATCTCTGCCGCCGTCTTGCGGCTGTGCCGCACTTCACGCAAATCCTCCCCCATCAACGTCATGCCTGCCTGATCCTGCGTCCAGACTTCGAGCACCTTGCGCAGTTGCTCCAGATCACGGCGCAAACCTTTCACCCGTGTAGCGCGGGTCAGCGGATCATTGCCCGACCGATCAATGAACTCACTGGCCTGCGCCTCGGTAAAGCCGGGATAGAGCCTTCTCACCTTACGTAATAACGCGCGTGGATGAGGTGATTCAGGCATTGCATGATCGCCCTGAATGCAGGGGGGGTCGGAGACCAGCGGCTCGAACTTGCCGGTGGTCAATACCCGGGCACTGGCCTCACGTTCGTCCAGAGCAATGTTCAGTAACTGGCTGCGCAATCGGGCACTGTCGGCGATCACCGGGTCAGCAAAACCTGCGGTTGTACGCTGAGCCGACGGCAGTGCCTTGAGTATCGCGGCATACAGGTTGTCTGGCTCCGACGCCACACGCCCCAGGGATTTACCGTCGCCAGTGAAGGCTTCGTAGCCGCCACTGGACTTGACCAGTGTGCAGGTCTTCAAAGGCGTCGCCGCTTCGTTACCGATGGCTTCCAGTACCGGCCCGTTCAGCGTCTTGTCCCGCAACGTCAGGCGCAGATTCGGGTCCCAGCCACTCAAACGGGGCAGTAACTGGATCGCCAGTTTTTCACTATCGGCATTGGCGACCTGCGGCACGAGCAAACCGCTCAGGGCACGGTCAAGGCGCACGGCGGCAGAGGCCTTGCGGACTCTCTGCGCCAGGCGCAAAGGCACGCGCCCGGTTGAGCGCAAATGCAGACGCTCGACACTCGGCGCCTGGTCAATCAGGCGCTGAGCATAACGCGCAGGAATGTCGGCGAACACGCTGCGTAATGTCTTGACCTCGTCAGCCTCACTCTGGTCGTAGCGTTGATACATACGATCGAAAACCGATCGACGCTCAGCCCTGAACAAGGCTCCCAGTTTCTTCGCCAACGCTGGCTTTTGCGAGCCGGCACTGACCTTGCCCCCCAGCATGGCTTCAACCTCGCGCAGGGACAGGCCATCGATCACCGACTGCAACAACTGCCCTGCGGCCAGTTGCTCTTGCGTGACCTGCACACTGAGCGCAGGGACGCGGGTGTTGGTCGCGGGATAGGTTGCCGTGACGTCTCCTTCGCTATCGCTGACCTCGATGTAGCGGCCTGTCGGCCAGCCTGGCAACTGCGGCAAGCCGTGCAGTTGTTCCTGCGAAGGTTGACCTGCGTGAACTTCCCCACGCTCAAGCTCAGTGGTGAGTTGGCTTGACTGGCGCTCGATCCGCAGGCGTTCCACGGTGTCGCGTAACCGGGCAGGCAAGGCCAGATTATCGTTAAAAACCCGGTGCAATTGATCGTGGGAGATCTCGCTGATTCGGCGAATCATGTCCAGATCCGTATCCGGGAACTCACTCAGACGCGGATCGATACGCTTGAGGGTGTAGGGAGCGCTATTCCACGTTTCGGCATCCTCAGCCGCCAGACGCCAGCCGCCCTCGACGTGTTGCTCAAGCCCGGGAGCATAGGCTTTCGGGCGCTCGGGATGATCCAGATGCCAGACCTTCGTGTCCGGATCGAGTGACCCGGAGAACATCCCATAGTCGACCCGGCCGACGGTTTTTTCCTTGAGCGGATGCAACTCGACGGAGTCATCGGCCATCGTGATACCGGCTGGAAGCCGATGTTCATACGGGGTGAGATCTGGCTTCCAAAGGCGCGGTTTACCGGCCGAATCCAGAATCGCGGTGAACTGCCCGAAAAACTCCGGATGGGCCCGAACCAGCTTGCGTCCCAGCGTGCCCACCGCCTTCTGTCCACCCGCGAACACGCCCATCAGCGCAATGTCTTGCGCCACGCTGAGCAGATGCGACAGCGCCTCCTGCTGGTCGCCCCGCTGCCAGTCCTCGACCCCCTCATACACTTGCGCCAGAAGTTGGCCAACCGCGACACCCATCATCAACTGACCGACAACCGGCACGAAGAAACCCGCCACCGTCGCAATGCTCACACCCAGTTCCAGAAAACCCAGCAAGCGCTTGCGTCGCACATCCTCATCAATATCGGCCGTCGGTACGGCGAGTTTGCGGGCGTCGATCTGCATCTTGCCGACATGGCTTTGCACCATGAACTCGAACAGCGGCACTGCAATGGGCAACTGCCTGATGTGGCCCAAATCGGCGGTGTCGGCGAAGGTCTTGAAGAAGTCTGCCTTGTCATCTTCATCAATGCTGTTGGCGAAGTAGTCCTGGTAGCGCTTGTCACTCAGCTTTTGCGTGAGGTATTGCTTGAACGCAGTGAAACTCGAGTACTCATACAGCGGCCTCTCGGGCTCGTTAGCCATGTACACCAGACACCATTCGTTCGGGTATAACTCGATCGACCGGACTGCAAACACCACAACCCCCCAGATGCAACTGTCGAGCACCTCGATGCCGTGCATCATTAATGGACGATTGCTGTAGTGCAGGGTTTTCGCCGAGACCACGCCGTCAGCGGCGATCAGCCTCTGCACGATCTGCAGGCTAGCCGGTGTGATGTGCTGGCTGATTGCGGCCAAATACATGTCCAGTTGCAGCAGAAGTTTCTTCATCGCAGCGATGTCGCGGGTCATCGGACGGGTGGCCGTCACTTTACCGGCGTCGTCCACCAGGCCGAACACCTGCTGAAAATGCGCCTGATAGCGCTTGCCCAGGTCCAGTTCGCGACAGAATTTGGCGAACGACGCCGGCGTCAATCCGGCCACGCCCGACGGTACGCTGCTCACCCGCACCTGACTGCCTTCGGGGTAGTTGTCGGTTTCCTCGTCTTCGGTGAAATTCTGCATCGCCGCTTGCAGCAATGTCTGCGTGGCATGTGGAAAGGTTTGAATGCCCTCTGGGTCGGTCGAGGCTGGCGAGCAACCACACTCAACCCCCGGCAAACTCAGCAGATCTTTTTCAACATCGAAGACCGCCGGCCACTTGGCTTTCAGCGCGCGGGTCAACTCAGCAATACAAAAGGCATTCAGAGGTTTGAGCTTGAGCAGATCCTTCTCGACCTTGAGTTGGATCGTGAGCAGGTCCCGCGCGGTTTGATCGAGCGCGACCAGCGTGCTGGTCGCACTGTTAAGCAGCATTGCGGGCAGGCTCTTGTGCAGCGCCTCGGCGTTGTCCAGGTCTCCTGTGGCTTCCAGCAAAACGCTGAGCACTTCATTCTGAGTCGGCGCACGCGGTGCGGATTTATTCTGTGTGGTGGTCATCGGCAATAGTCCTTTATTGCAGGCTTGAGCGTTAACCTTATCCACATCCACTTGGAATTAAAACAGAAGACTCCGACGCAGGTTAATCACATTACAGCAAACACAGACCACACAAAATCGTGCAATACATATGTATATCAAACATTCAAATACCAACCGAAAACACACCCAAAACCATTCAATAATAAAACTGTTTTCATCACGACAAACACACCTAACATGACATCTCATTTACGAAAGGGACTTCCCGCATGACTTTACCAACAAACAACTCGCCCACCACAGTATCGGACGTTGATGCCAGCGCAAACATTTCCGATGCCGTCCAGATTGAGGACAAGGCAACTGCCGTGCAACGTTTCATTACCCACGGTATGGCAAAAGAAGATCCCACGAGGCTGGCCGCCTTGCGCGCAACGCTCGATGAAGCGCTGCCCTACCAAACTTATATTGATGAATTGGCAGGCAAGCTGGAGACACCGGAAAGTTTCTGCAGACGCGAACTTCGCAGTGAACTGCTACAAACCCATGGGACACGATTCGGCATCAACGACAACATCAGACTCACGCCTGCAAACTCTGCGGACGGTGAGTCATATACCTGTACCCTGCTGCAGGCGGCGATGCTGAACTTCACCGACGAAGAAGCGGCTCCCGGTTACTTCTCGAATGACAGCGAGATTTTGGACATCCTTGGCCAGTCAACCGTTGACGACCCTGACGCGATCAGGGTATCGGCACAAGAGTTTGCGGCTCTAAGTCGCAATCTGGATCTGGGAGGCCAATACCAGAAACATATCGCCAGAACGTTTAAAGTTTCAAACATTGAGCTGATCGGCACACGCCTGCACAAATTCAACATGAAACTCAGCGCCTATGAGAAATACTTTAAAAAAACCGACTTCCCTTTGAACCGGCTTCTCACCGTGCTGAGTCTGACAAAAGGCAACAGGGATATTTACACTGGCGACAACATCAATAACGGTAAAATAAAACTGCATTCGATACAGTTATTTGGCAAGTACACCACAGATGCCGTTCTGATCACCTGCCGTCGGACCGATCAATCACCAATAGACCATAACATCGTATACATACCCAACGACCCGGGTGACGGCTTTTACCAGGACGACAACGAAGACCAGACAAAATACCGATTCTCCGTCAACTTCCTGACCAATAAAGAATTCCGGACACGCCTCGTCTCTCAACTAACCAATACCGAAAAAAATGAAATAGAGGCAATGGACCTGAATAGCATTTCGTTTGTCAACGACATAACGTTTATCCCGCTAAAGAAAGGGCTGTACAAACATTTCTTTGATCGCTATCTGGATAAATTGTCCGCGGATGCAAGGGACATTGCGGTGCCGCTCGCCAATGTCAACGAACCCGCCTACGCCAATAGGCGCAAAGCGCATACCCTGCCTGAGAAAGGACGACTATCCGTCAGCCCAACCCATGATTTCAGCAAGCGCTTGCGCACTTACGCCACGGATGAATTGCTGGCCTCCGTGTTCGCCGGTCTGGGAAGCTGGACCGCCATCGAGAAGTACAACGCCCTGTCACGGCTGCTGGATCTGAAAAAGCGATTGTCCCCGCCTGATGCCGAACAACACGGCTTGCCGGTGGACGCCGACTGACAATTATTCAAAAAAAATTGTCGAAAATCCGTCCAATTATCCGCAAGCGGCGAAGAATCAACGCCCGCCTATTACGCGGCAGCGATAGCGTCAAAATCAGCCTTATAACTTATCGTTCTAAAACTCCACTTAACGAGGGGGGTCAGTTTCCGAGTACCCTGTTTTATTGAGTAGTACTGCTTGACCCCTCCCCAACGGAAAAACCGGTAAGGACTTTATGTGCGGATTAGCTGGCGAGTTACGCTTTGATCATCAACCTGCAGACCTTGCAGCCATTGAGCGAATCACCCATCACCTGGCCCCTCGTGGCCCCGACGCGTGGGGCTTCCACGCACAAGGGCCGATTGCCCTGGGCCATCGTCGCCTGAAAATCATGGACCTGTCGGACGGCTCGGCGCAGCCGATGATCGACAGCCAATTAGGCCTGTCTCTGGCCTTCAACGGCGCAATCTACAACTTCCCCGAACTGCGGGCCGAACTCGAAGCGCTGGGCTATGCCTTCTATTCCGGTGGCGACACCGAAGTGCTGCTCAAGGGCTATCACGCCTGGGGAGAAGCGCTGCTGCCCAAACTCAACGGCATGTTTGCCTTCGCCATTTGGGAGCGCGATGCACAGCGCTTGTTCATCGCCCGTGACCGTCTCGGCGTAAAGCCGTTGTACCTGTCGCGCACCGGTCAGCGCCTGCGCTTTGCCTCGGCCTTGCCGGCGCTACTCAAGGGCGGCGACATCAACCCGATCCTCGATCCGGTGGCGCTCAACCACTACCTGAATTTCCACGCCGTGGTACCGGCCCCACGTACCCTGCTGGCCGGCATCGAAAAACTGCCGCCCGCCACCTGGATGCGCGTTGAAGCCGATGGCAGCACCGAACAGAAAACCTGGTGGACCCTGCCCTACGGCCCACACGAGGACGAGAAAAACCTCACCCTCGAAGACTGGACCGATCGCGTACTCGACAGCACCCGCGACGCCGTGGCGATCCGCCAACGTGCGGCGGTGGATGTCGGCGTGCTGCTGTCCGGCGGCGTTGATTCGAGCATGCTCGTCGGTCTGTTGCGTGAAGTGGGCGTGGAGAACCTGTCGACCTTCTCCATCGGTTTTCAGGATGCCGGTGGCGAGCGCGGGGATGAGTTTCAGTATTCGGATCTGATCGCCAGACACTACGGCACTCAGCACCATCAGTTGCGTATCGACGAAAAAGAGATCATCGAACAATTGCCTGCGGCGTTTCGCGCCATGAGCGAACCGATGGTCAGCCACGACTGCATCGCGTTCTATCTGCTGTCGCGTGAAGTGGCCAAGCACTGCAAGGTTGTGCAGAGCGGCCAGGGTGCCGACGAGTTGTTCGCCGGTTATCACTGGTACCCGCAAGTGGACGGTGCGGCCGATCCTTACGCGGCCTATCGCGAGGCGTTTTTCGACCGCAGCTATGACGACTACGCCGCCACCGTGCAACCGAAATGGCTGACCGCCAACGACGCTGCCGGTGACTTCGTGAAAGAACATTTTGCACAACCCGGTGCCGATGCCGCCGTGGACAAAGCCCTGCGTCTGGACAGCACGGTGATGCTGGTGGACGACCCGGTCAAACGCGTCGACAACATGACCATGGCCTGGGGTCTGGAGGCGCGAACGCCGTTTCTCGATTATCGACTGGTCGAACTGTCGGCGCGGGTTCCCGGCCAGTTCAAGCTGCCTGACGGTGGCAAACAAGTGCTCAAGGAAGCGGCACGCCGGGTCATCCCGAGTGAAGTGATCGACCGCAAAAAAGGCTACTTCCCGGTGCCGGGTCTCAAGCATTTGCAAGGCGACACGTTGAACTGGGTGCGTGAACTGTTACTTGATCCGAGTCAGGATCGCGGTCTGTTCAACCCGGCCATGCTCGACAAATTGCTGACTGACCCACAAGGCCAACTGACGCCGTTGCGTGGCTCGAAGCTGTGGCAACTGGCGGCCCTGAACCTGTGGCTCAGTGAACAAGGAATCTGATCGATGAAACCCCACGCCACGGCTTACAGCCAGCGCCTGTTGCGCGGTCAGACTCCGTCCTATGAACGTTTGCAGGCGCGGCTGGCCGAGGACGGCAGCGAACTGGCCGCCGATCCGATTGCGGTGCATTGCGGCTGGGGCCGGTTGCTGATCGGCCACACCTTTCCTGACTCGGCAACGCTGGCTCAGGAGCTGCTCAACGAGCAACAAGGCGAGCGAGATATCGCGCTGTATGTTGCCGCACCGCAACAGATCCTCGGCCTCGAACCGACGCAGTTGTTTCTCGACCCTTCCGACACCTTGCGCCTATGGTTCAGCGACTACCGCCAAGCGACCCGCGTGTTTCGTGGTTTCCGCATTCGTCGCGCGCAAAGCGAGGCAGACTGGCAGGCGATCAATCAGCTATACCAGGCGCGCGGCATGTTGCCGATCGATGCCCAACGGCTAACCCCGCATCATCAGGGCGGCCCGGTTTACTGGCTGGCCGAGGATGAAGACAGCGGCGCCGTGATCGGCAGCGTCATGGGCCTGAACCATCACAAAGCGTTCAAGGACCCGGAAAACGGTAGCAGCCTGTGGTGCCTGGCGGTGGATCCGCAATGCTCGCGCCCCGGCGTCGGCGAAGTGCTGGTGCGGCACTTGATCGAACACTTCATGAGTCGCGGCCTGAGCTATCTGGACCTGTCGGTGCTGCATGACAACCGTCAGGCAAAAAGCCTCTACGCCAAACTCGGTTTTCGCAATCTCTCCACCTTCGCCATCAAGCGCAAGAACGGCATCAATCAGCCACTGTTCCTGGGACCTGGGCCTGAAGCGCAGTTCAATCCGTATGCGCGGATTATTGTCGAGGAGGCGCACCGTCGCGGCATCGATGTGCAGGTGGACGACGCCGATGCCGGACTGTTCACCCTCAGTCACGGCGGGCGGCGCGTGCGTTGTCGCGAATCGTTGAGCGACCTGACCAGCGCCATCAGCATGAGCCTGTGCCAGGACAAAAGCCTGACCCACAAAGTGTTGAAGGCGGCGGGGCTCAACCTGCCTTCGCAACAATTGGCGGGCAACGCCGACGACAACCTGGCGTTTCTCGATGAGCACCAGCGGGTAGTGGTCAAGCCGCTTGATGGTGAACAGGGCCAAGGTGTGGCGGTGGATTTGCAGAGCATTGAAGAGGTGCAGCAGGCCATCGAAGCGGCGAAACAGTTTGATAGCCGGGTGCTTCTGGAAAGCTTTCACGAAGGGTTGGATCTGCGGATTGTGGTGATCGGTTTTGAAGTCGTCGCGGCGGCGATTCGTCGTCCGGCCGAGGTGGTCGGTGATGGCCATCACTCGATTGGCGCGCTGATCGAAGCCCAGAGTCGGCGCCGGCAGGCGGCCACCAGCGGCGAAAGCAAAATCCCGCTGGACCACGAAACCCAGCGCACCTTGCACGCGGCCGGTTATGACTACAGCAGCATCCTGGCGGCGAGCGAGTCGCTGTTTGTGCGGCGTACGGCCAATCTGCACACCGGTGGCACGCTGGAAGACGTCACGGCGATTCTGCATCCGACGCTGGTCGATGCAGCGGTACGCGCAGCGCGGGCACTGGACATTCCGATGGTCGGCCTCGATCTGATGGTGCCGGCGGCGGATCAGCCGGAGTACGTGTTTATCGAAGCCAACGAGCGTGCCGGATTGGCCAACCATGAGCCGCAACCGACAGCCGAGCGGTTTGTCGATTTGCTGTTTCCGCACAGTCAGCCGGCCAACTCGTAATGATACGGCGCCTCGACTGACGCGTTCGCGAGCAAGCCCGCCCCCGCAGGTTTTGTGGTCATCTCACAACCTGTGGGATCTGGCCTGCCAGCGATCAGGCCAGATCAGGCAGCCCAAATTCTCCTCATCGAAACCATCGATGTGCTCAACCCATCAGGAGTTTCCATGACCCTCCAAATTCCCGAACCAGACCTCAACTACCTGCAAAAAGTCCTGCTGGAAATGCTTGCCATTCCCAGCCCCACCGGCTTCACCGACACTATCGTGCGGTACGTCGCCGAACGTCTGGAGGAACTCGGCATTCCCTTCGAGATGACCCGTCGTGGCACCATCCGCGCGACGCTCAAGGGCAAGAAAAACAGCCCTGACCGCGCGGTCTCGGCGCACCTGGACACCATCGGCGCCGCTGTGCGCGCCGTCAAAGACAACGGCCGCCTGACCCTTGCCCCGGTCGGTTGCTGGTCGAGCCGTTTCGCCGAAGGCAGTCGCGTCAGTCTGTTTACCGACAACGGCGTGATTCGCGGCAGCGTGTTGCCGCTGATGGCCTCCGGGCACGCGTTCAACACGGCCGTGGATGAGATGCCCATCAGTTGGGATCATGTGGAGTTGCGTCTGGACGCCTATTGCGCGACCAAGGCTGACTGCGAATCGCTGGGCATCTGCGTCGGCGACGTGGTGGCGTTCGATCCGCTGCCGGAATTCACCGAAAGCGGCCATATCAGCGCTCGTCACCTGGATGACAAAGCGGGGGTTGCGGCGTTGCTGGCGTCACTCAAAGCCATCGTCGACAGCGGCCAGGAACTGATGATCGACTGTCACCCGCTGTTCACCATTACCGAAGAGACCGGCAGCGGCGCAGCGGCGGCATTGCCGTGGGACGTCAGCGAATTCGTCGGCATCGACATTGCGCCGGTCGCGCCGGGGCAGCACTCCAGCGAGCACGCAGTGAGTGTGGCGATGCAGGATTCCGGCGGGCCTTACGACTATCACCTGTCACGACATTTGCTGCGTCTGGCCAGCGAAAACGAGTTGCCGGTGCGCCGTGACCTGTTCCGCTATTACTTCAGCGACGCGCATTCGGCGGTGACCGCCGGCCATGACATCCGGACCGCCCTGCTCGCCTTTGGCTGCGATGCGACGCACGGTTATGAGCGCACGCACATCGACAGTCTGGCGGCACTTAGTCGGCTGCTGGGGGCTTACATTCTGAGTCCTCCGGTGTTCGCCAGCGATGCGGCGCCGGCCAATGCGTCGCTTGATCGCTTCAGTCATCAGATCGAGCATGAAACGCAAATGGAGAGTGATACGCGCGTGCCGTCGGTGGACAGTCTGGTAGGGCAACGTTCGGACAGTTAAATCCATGGTGCCCGGACCGCTCCCACCGTTGGAATACGTTTCACTCTGGGGGCGGACTTGCTCACGAAGGGCCGGCGCAGGCAACACAAAACTGGCAGCCAAACATCAATCGCCGTAGCATCCCGAGATTGATTTAGCCGAGGTGCCCATGCTCATCCCCTACGTCGCTCTTGAAGTCGACACCCTCACTCGCCTGATCGAGGATTTCGTCACCCGCGACGGTACCGACAATGGCGACGACACGCCGCTGGAAACCCGTGTGCTGCGTGTGCGTCAGGCGTTGACCAAAGGCCAGGCGCTGATCGTCTTCGATCCGGAAAGCGAGCAGTGCCAGTTGATGCTCAAGCACGACGTGCCCAAGCACCTGTTCGACTGAAACCCTCAGCGGGCCTTTTGCCTGGCCTGCTGACGCTGGATCCGTTCGTAGACCTCCGCGCGATGCACATTGACGTTCTGCGGCGCCTCGACGCCAAAGCGCACACTGGAACCGTTCACGGACAGAACGCGCAGGGAAATGTCGTCACCGATTGAGATCAACTCACCAACGACACGGCTGAGTACAAGCATGAGATTCGTCCTTCAGGGTTAGCGAACGCTGAAGATGCGCGGCTTGCCTGCGCCCCACAATGCATGATCGGCAAATCAGTCTTGCCCTACACCCCCTCAAGCGCAGGGCTGTCAGATACTTCCCACAAAACCATCCGTTCAAGCGGCAGAAAACCGCGGCCCGAATAGAATCACGCTCGCACCGATCACACACAACGCCACACCAATCCAGTCCGAACCCAGTGGACGAACCCGCTCCACCACGGCCAGCCAGCCAATCGAAGCCACAATGTAGATCCCGCCATAAGCGGCATAGGCGCGACCGGCATAGGCCGCTTCGACACGGGTCAACAACAGGGCGAACAGCGTCAGACTGAGCAGCGCCGGGATCACCCACAGAGCGCTTTTGCCTTGACGCAGCCACATGAAGAAGGCGAAACAACCGGCGATTTCAAACAGCGCCGCGAGCAAGAACCACAAGTAATTGAGCATTGACGCGTCTCGACAGGATGACCATTGCCGCCACCCTAACGACGCGTCCCCCCTTCAGGCAAGTTTCACCCGTTGTTCTGCTTGGCCTTGGCGCGCATTTTGTCGGCCATGGTGACCATTTCGTTGTAGAGCAGTTGCGGGTTCTTCTGCTTGATCGCCCAGGCCATCCGGCCCTGTTCGTGAGGCAGGATCATGAACTCGCCTGCGGCCACTTGTTGATAGATGTAGTCAGCGATGTCCGCTGCGCTGATCGGCGAACTTTCCAGCAACTTGCCAACCTGCGCTTTCATCGCCGGGGTCGGCCCACGGAAGGAATCAAGCAAGTTGGTCTGGAAGAATGACGGGCAGACGACATGCACACCGACTTCCTGTTGCGCCAGTTCAATCAACAGGCTTTCCGACAACGCCACCACGCCGGCCTTGGCCACGTTGTAGTTGCTCATGGCCGGGCCTTGCATCAACGCCGCCATGGAGGCGATGTTGATGATTTTGCCCTTGCTTTGCTCAAGCAACGGCAGAAACGCCTTGCAGCCCTTGACCACGCCCATCAGGTTGATTGCGATCTGCCAGTCCCAGTCCTCCAGCGACAATTCGCTGAAGAACCCACCCGAGGCCACACCGGCGTTATTGACGATGATGTCGATGCCGCCGAGTTTCTCTTCGCACGCCTGAGCAAACGCGGTGAGCTGGCTGTAATCACGCACATCGCAGCGCTGAATAAAACCGTCGCCGCCGGCCTCGCGCACCTGTTTCAGGGTTTCTTGCAGGCCGGGTTCGCTGACATCGGACAAGGCCAGTTGCCAGCCTTCACGCGCCCAGCGCAGCGCGATTTCGCGACCTAAGCCCGAGCCAGCGCCAGTGATCATCATGCGATTTTGCATAGCAGACAGCCTTGTTGTTCCGGGGAAGATGCGCGCAGTGTAGCGAAGGATGTGCCGCCAGCCTCGCTCCATCAGATTGCTGAATGGTAGGGAAAAACCGTGGCGCGTTTGATTCGTTGGGAGGGACTAAGTTCTGAACTTTCGCAAGGGGAAAAGGAAATAAGCAAGCGATCCAAATACATTAAAAAAACATTGAATCTTCTTTCATTCGCACCAGTCGGAATTTATAAGCCGCCTGGAATTACTGAGTCTCCAGTCGACCAGAACACCAAGACTTCTCGAACGTTATCAACAAGGAAATCGACATGGGCACAATTCTTATCATTATCCTGGTCCTGTTGCTGATCGGTGGCCTGCCGGTCTTCCCGCACTCCAGAAGTTGGGGTTACGGTCCATCCGGCATTATCGGCGTTGTGCTGGTCGTGCTGTTGGTACTGTTGTTACTCGGTCGGATATAACGATTCAAGCGTAAAAAAAAGAGGCCCTTTTCAGGGCCTCTTTTTTATTGTGTGGCGTTTTATTGCGCGGGCATCAGTCTGGTTTGCCGCTGACCACACCGGCGGTGTTTTCCATCAGGCTCTTGGTCGCCGTTTGCAGAAACGCCTCAAGTTTGAGTTTCAACTCGGCAGTGCGCGGAGCATTCGCAATGATCTCCCCACCCGGGTTGGCGCCCAAATGGTACTGATAGATTTTCGGCGCCATTTCTTTCTCTTTCGGCAGCACCAGAACCTGGTCAGCCGTGACGATGGCAGTGGTCTGCTCGCTGCCCGACGGCTTGATCACACCAAAACCGGTGTCGCCTTCCGGCAGGTTGAGCAAGTCACGGCCCCAGCACTGATGGCGCACTTCGCCACCCAGACGCCCCATGATGGTCGGCACGATGTCAATCTGCGTACCCACGGTGTGGTCACGCGTACCAAACTTCTCCTGGATGCCCGGGGCGATCATCAGCATCGGTACATAGAAGCGGCCCAAGTCCATTTCGGTAATCTGACGCTCGTTACCGAAACCGTGGTCGCCGACGATAACGAACAGGGTTTCCTTGAAGTACGGCTCTTTGCGCGCTTTCTCGAAGAACTGGCCCAGTGCCCAGTCGGAGTAACGCATGGCGGTCAAATGCTCGTTCAGCGAACCCCGATCGGTGACGCGCTCAACCGGCAACGGTGTCGGCAAGGCGTAAGGCGTGTGGTTGGACAGGGTTTGCAGCAATGCGTAGAACGGCTTGCCGTTTTCGCGGGCCTTGAGCTCCTGCAGACCACGGTCAAACATGTCCTGATCGGACACGCCCCACGTCGGATCGGAGAACACCGGGTTGACGAAGTCGTTACGGCCAACGAAGTTGGTCATGCCCTGGTTGCTGAAGAATCCCGACTGGTTGTCCCAGGCGAAGTCGCCGTTATAGACGTAAACATCGTCAAATTTGCGTGCACTGAGCAACTGCGGCAGGCCGGACAGTTTGTGGCTGCCTTCCGGGGTCTGCATCAAGTATTCGAAACCCGGCAGGTTCGGGAAGCAGGCCATGGTGGCAAACATGCCCTGATGGGTGTGCGTGCCGTTGGAGAAGAAGCGATCGAACAGCAGACCTTCCTTCGACAGTTTGTCGAGGTATGGCGTGATGTTGCCCGGTGCGCCCAACGCGCCGACCGAGTGACCGGCCATGCTTTCCATCAGGATCACGACAACGTTTTTGATCGGCAGGGTCTTGTCCGCCGGCGGCATGTAGTCACGGCGCACGGCAGCGATATCGGCATCGACCAGTTTGTCGTCCGGCATGACCAGCATCTCACGCACGACTTTCTGCGCTTGCTCTTGTGGCAGCGTGGCTTTCCAGATGTTGTTGCGATCCTCGCCCATCCGATCCTTCGCCGCCGCGATCAGCGACAACGTGCCGTTGAGGCCGAGCTGGTTGGCGAAGTTCGAATTGGTGGTGTAGACGTCACCCCAACGCAGCGGCGGGCCCTGACGCAGAGTGCCACGGGCGGCCACCACGCAAATCAGCAGACAGACCACGAACACCGCAAGGCGCGTATACCACGGCGCGACCTGACGCGTGCTGACACTGCCACCACTGAAAGGCCCGCGCGGGCGCGTGGCTCGGTCGGCGCCTTTGAACGCCAGCGTCAGGATCACGGTGCCGACGCCCCACGCCAGCAAATAGCGAACCACCGGAAAACCGTACCAGAGCATGCTCATCACGGTTTTCGGGTCTTCTTTCACGTATTGGAACACCAGACCGTTAAGGCGCTGGTGAAACTCACGGTAGAAGTCCATCTCCATCAGACCGAGGAACAGGGCGATGCTCGAAGCGAGGGTCAGCCACAGACGGAAAAATCCGCGAGCCGCCATGGCCCGGGCACTGAACAGCGCCAGTACCAGCGGAACGCAAACGTAGACCACCAGGCGCAAGTCGAAACGCAACCCATTGACGAAAGCTTCAAGGAACGTCGAAACCGGGGTATCGAGGATCATTTCGCGGTTGTAGACCAGCAGCGCGAGGCGCAGCACGGAAAACATCACCATCATGACCAGCGCACAAAGCAGCGTGTAGGCCAGATGCGATTTGACGGTCGGTTGCAGTAGACGAGCAGAAGCTCGCTGCTGATTCAGGGCGTCCGGGATTGCCATGTCGTTTTAGGACCCATTGGAAGTTGAAGTTGCAAAATACAGCGGCGCCATGCCCTCTATTGGTCATTCCAGACCCCGGGGCGTGCGCGGTGCGCAAATGTTGCACGATCACCGGCACCATTGCCATTGATTAGTGCCCCGCCACCAGACACTTTCATTCA
The DNA here is from genome assembly GCF_044743485.1 of Pseudomonas sp. NPDC087614. NCBI lineage: Bacteria > Pseudomonadati > Pseudomonadota > Gammaproteobacteria > Pseudomonadales > Pseudomonadaceae > Pseudomonas > Pseudomonas sp. NPDC087614. The sequence continues at coordinate 45,934 of NZ_JBIUWN010000042.1, forward strand.
AAGCGACGGCAGACAGGGACTGCGTGGAAACAGCGCGGGCGAATTGTCTTGAACGCTTTGTGAAAATTTCGTTCAACGCCTATCTGGAAACACAAAAAGTCATAAAACAAAACGCCCCGAATCAATCGGGGCGTTTTGCTGAATCCGGGGCGTTTACTTCTCGGCGAGCTCTTTCAGGGCTTTCAGGGTCTTGAGCGGAGCATCAACGACAAACTTGTTGGCAACCATCGCCGGCACGCTGCCGCCTGGCTCGGTGTGCACTTGATAGGTCACTTCGACCTGATCGCCTTTTGGCACAAACTTCCAGAAGCCTTTGACCTGAGCCACCCGGACAAAACCTTTTTCCTCCGGAACATACTTCGGCACACCTTCCATGTTACGGGTCAGGCTGCCGTCGGCGCCTTCAACGGTCGTGATGTGCAGCACCGAATCACGCGGAGTGACCGGCCAAGGCGTATTGAACTGGGTGTAAGTCCAGCTCTGATCACCTTCGTGCTTGAGCAGTTTCTGGGTCTTGCATTCATGAATCCAGGCGCAGGCGCCGGAAACGTCCTCCTGCAATGCACGCAGTTTGGCAACGGTGGTCTTCATCAGAGCAACGCCCTGATAGGACTTGTAGTCCGAACCCGGCACTTCGCTCAGGGAAACCTTGATGCCATCCTCGTTCTTGGCGACCTTCCAGTCTTCAGCCTGCGCGACCGACGTCACCAGCACGGCAGTCAAACCACACAACACAGCGATACGATGCAGCGAACCCATAGTCTTATTCCTTATTGTTGAAGTTCCGTTCGTTTGACACATCAAGCCGCCGTCATTTGCTCCCACCAACCGATCAACCTGATCGCTTCTTCCTGGCTGCGGCCACAGACTTCGATATCGGCGGCGAAACCGGAACAGACCGCCGGACGCTCTGGACGGCCGAAAATGTTGCACAGGTTTTCGACCGAGAGTTGCACGCAACGTTCGCCGGCAGGTTTGCCATCAGGCATGCCGGGAATCGCCGAACTGATGGAGGGGGCAATGCAGCAAGCGCCACAGCCTTCACGGCATTTCATGACGAACAAGTCCTCGCGACGGGCAATGTGTAAAAGGGACGCGGACAGAGTAACCGCTAAAACGGCTGTTTCAAATTCCCTGAACCGGGGTTTTTACGGATAAGTGAGTGTGACTGACCAGTCTGCGACAAAGCGTCTGCTTCGCGGGTCACAGACGGGTTGTATTTACTGCTTGAATTCGAAATCCAGCGCCGCACCATCAATATCCCGGCGCTCTTCGTTACGCAGTTGCAACTGCATTTCGTTGCTGAGCAAACGGCCATTGAGCTGGAAGCCGCTGGTTTTCTCGCCAAAAAACTGCGGCAGGATGCCCTCGTGCTTCGGCAGCGAAACGGTTCCCTTCGGCTTCAATTCCTGGACCATCTCCTTGGGCAAGCTCAAGTCCAGTGTTGCCGGCGGCAGCTTGGTTTTCACCACCTCACTGGAGGATTTCGACCTGGAAGCCACAGGTGTGCGTTTTTTCACGGTTTTCTGCCGGGAGTGCTCGGCAGGCACTGCCTTTTTCACTACTGGCGGCTTTTTCACTGTGCTCCTAGCCGCTGGTTTTTCTGAAGCTGCGCCCGCCAAGACACCAGGTGCATGACCGATCATCAGCAAACACAGCAAAACCCACATGGCAGGAAGAAACGCTTTCATGGACCCAACGACGCTAACGGCAGAGGGCCATATGCTCGCTTGTTGGACGTCACAAGACAAGTTTGACCCGCCACTGGCTCAAAATCCGCCAGCCGTTTCCTGACACAGTTGGGTCGCCAGCAGTCCCAGCGTCATCAACGCCCTCTCCGCCTCGCGGTTCCACGGGGTGCCACAGTTCAGGCGGATGCAGTGGTTGAACTGCTCGGTATTACTGAAGATCAGCCCGGGGGCGATGCTGATGCCCTGTTGCAGCGCACGAACATGCAACTCCTGAGTATTGACCCTGCCAGGCAGGCTCACCCACAGAATGAAACCGCCCGTGGGCCGGCTCATTTGCGTACCTTCGGGGAAGTACTGCTGCACCGCCAGTTGAAAAGCACTGAGATTTTTTCGGTATTCCTGGCGGATGTACCGTAAATGCCGGTCATAACCGCCATTCTCCAGATAAGCCGCAATCCCCATCTGCGTGACACTGCACGCCGAATGGGTACTGAAGGTCTGCAAACGCTGAATTTCCTGCTGATACTTGCCAGCGATCATCCAACCGATGCGTACTCCGGGCGACAAGGTCTTGGAGAAACTCGAGCAGTAAATCACCCGATCCAATCGGTCATAAGCCTTGAGCGCCTTGGTGCGACCCTGTTCGAACATCAACTCGCCATAAATATCGTCTTCGACGATCTGGATATCGAAATCCGAAGCCAGACGCAGCAGTTGTTTCTGCCGCTCTTCAGGCATGGTGCCGCCCAACGGATTGCTCAGACGTGTGGTCAGCACCAACGCCTTGATCGACCATTGGTTGGCCGCCAACTGCAGGGCCTCCAGGCTCATGCCAGTGGCTGGATCGCTGGGAATTTCGATGACCTTCAGACCCAGCAGGTCAGCCAACTGCAGCAGGCCGTAGTAAGTCGGCGACTCGGCGGCGATCAGATCGCCTGGTCGGGTCAGCACCCGCAACGACATCTGCAGGGCATCGACACAACCATGGGTGATCACCACTTCAGAGGGATCAACCACCACACCGGCATCGCGCATGCGGATCGCTACCTGCCGGCGCAGCGGTTCGAAACCGGGGCTGAACATGTAGCTGAACGCCCGTGGACTGTGAAACCGGGTGACCTTGGCCAATTGCTGATGAAGTGCGCGCACCGGCAAGTAATCGACACTGGGCACCGCGGCACCCAACGGGAATACGCCTTCACGGCGGGACTCGACCAGAACTTGTTGAATGATGCTGCTGCGAGTCACCAGACCTGGCCGTTCGACGCGGGCGATGTCGGGCGTCGGGGCCGTCAGCGCCGGGGTCTGGTGCACGTAATATCCGGACTGTGGCCGTGCGCGAATCAGCCCCTGATCTTCAAGGTTGGCGTACGCCTGCAACACCGTCGCATGGCTGACGTTGAGTTGCGAACTCATCTTGCGCACCGAAGGCACGCGCTCCCCCGGTTGATAGACCCCACGGCGGATGTCTTCGGCCAGTTGCTGAGCAATACGTTGGTAGAGCAAGAGATTGGTCATGACGCAGCACTCGATTTCACGGGCATTTTATTCTTGTGTGAAACAATACCGGAACAGTTTAGAAGTGTACTGGGACAGTTGTCACTCTAGTCGACCATACAGTGCAGTGTCTGCCACAACTGTATTGATTTGCGAGCTATTCGACAGACGTAAAAAAGCCCGGTGCTGCCTGACAGCCCGGGCTTTCCAGTGACGCCGCCCTCAGCGGGCAGCGCCGAGCTGGCCTGTTTCGTCGGAGAAAACAATTTCCACACGACGGTTCTGTGCCCGCCCACGCTCGGAAGCGTTGGCGTCTACAGGGTATTCGTCGCCGTAACCTTCGACCTGAATGCGTTTTTCGTCGATGCCCAGATCCGTCAGCACATCGGCAACGGACTGCGCACGGTCGCGGGACAGTTTGAGGTTTTCCTGCTTACCACCGGTGCTGTCGGCATAACCCTCGATGCGCACCACGCGTTTCGGGTTGAGTTGCAGGAACTGGACAATTTTCAACACAACACGGTTGGCCGAGTTTTTCAGCTCGGCTTCCCCAGTGTCGAACAGCACATCACCGAGCGTCATCACCAGACCACGGTCGGTCTGCGTGGTCGCCAGCGCGACTATTTGTTCTTCAAGCCACTTGCCCTGCTGCTGCACGCTGAGCAGTTTGGATTCGCGCAAGGCCAGTTGCAGGCGCTGACGCTCCAGTTCGAGCTTGGCCGCACGCTCCTCGTTGAGCACCTGATTGGTGTGCTCGCGGGCGATTTCACTGTAGCGCTGGCTGAGATAGGCGTAATGAACCACATCCGCCCCGCTGCCCCAATAGGTCGACAGGCGATCGGCGCGGGCCAGCGATTCACCGGCGCGGATCACGTCTTTCGGCGCGATGCGCAGCACGTTGGAATCTTCCTTGACCTTCTGGAAGTCGGCGCTGGCCCCTTGCAGAGCGGATTCGCTATGTTGACCCGCACAACCGTAAAGACTGGCGCAACCGGCAAGAATGAAACCGCCGAGAACTCTGGAGTTGAGGCTCATTGGGCATCTCCCAGTTGCTTGCGCAGACGGACGATGCGGGTGTTGAGCACATTCAACTGTTCTTCACTCTTCTGGGTCAGCACTTTGGCTTCCGCCAGGCGAGCATCCAGTTCGGCCTGCTCGGCACGCATGCGCGCGTTCCGGTAGGACTCATCAGCCATGTTGCCCTTTGCCCGGTTGTATTTGGTTTCGGCCAGTTTCATTTCCGGCACGTCATCGCCGGTGGCACCGACAGCCTTGGCTTGAGTGATGGCCTGCTCGGTCAGGCGCATTTGTTCATTGGGTGCCGGATCGGTCGCGCAACCGGCCATGGCCAGAACGGCCACAGCCGCGAAAAGAGGTCGAATACTCACTAAGAATCCCTACTGTTTTGGGGTACTGACAGGTTGTTGCGGCTGTTGCTGCTGCGCCTTCCAACGCTCGATATTGCGTTGCAGCGCAGCTTCCGTCAGTCCGGACGCGGGCAATTCTGTCATCTTTTTGGCCAACTGTCCGCGCAACCACGGATCGTTGCACGCCGAGTTGTGGGAAACCGCGAGGAACAGCCCCGGTCGATCGATCGGTTGCTCGAAGGCCAACAGGTCATTGGCCATGCCCAATGCCTGTGCGGCTGCCATGCCCGAGTAGCGACCGGCGAGTACATATTCGACTTCACCCAGAAGCAATTTCTGAAAGGCCTGGGTGAGGTTTGCTGTCCGGGTCAGGGTCAATTGCTGCTCGGCGAAAGTAACGAATGCCTCGCTCATTCGAGACTTTTCCGACAAGCCACCGGTATGCCCGTGCAGGTCCTGCGCTGCGTTGTAAAACAAGGTCGAGCCTTTGCGCGTCCACACCAGATAGTCGTTTTCCAGCAGCGGCGGATAGATGTAGTCGAGGTTTTCGAGCTCATTGAAGGTCAGCGGAGCATCCGCGAGCAGGTCCATACGACCGCTGCGCACTTCATCCAGGGCTTGCGAGCGCTTGCCGGCGTAGAGCAATTGGACTTTGATGCCCAGCTCTTTGGCCACTTGCTGCAAAAGATCAGCACTGGCCCCCATCAATTGCTTGGGGTTCTGCGGGTCTTGCCACAGGTACGGCGGCGCATCCGGGCTGCCGGTGACGACGAGACGTTCGCACTTGCCGGCGGCCGCCACCAATCCCGGCAACAGCGCCAGTCCCAACAATAGCGAGCAGTGCAACCTGCGGCGCAGTTCCATGGCAAAACACTCCCACTCAATTGCGAGACAAAAAAAAGCCCGACCAAAAGGTCGGGCTCTTTATAAGTGAAGCTGCCGGATTAGACCAGCTTCTCCAGCTCAGGCACCGCTTCGAACAGATCCGCCACGAGACCATAATCGGCCACCTGGAAGATCGGCGCTTCCTCGTCCTTGTTGATCGCAACGATCACTTTGGAATCTTTCATGCCGGCCAGGTGCTGGATCGCGCCGGAAATACCGACGGCAATGTACAGCTGTGGCGCAACGATCTTGCCGGTCTGACCGACCTGCATATCGTTCGGTACGAAACCTGCGTCGACCGCAGCGCGCGAAGCACCGACGGCAGCGCCCAGCTTGTCGGCCAGGGCGTACAGGTGTTTGAAGTTGTCGCCGTTCTGCATGCCGCGGCCGCCGGAAACGACGATCTTGGCAGCGGTCAGTTCGGGACGATCGGACTTGGCCAGTTCTTCGTTGACGAAGCTGGAAGTACCGGCGTTGTGCGCGGCAGCCACGGCTTCAACAGCCGCAGAACCACCTTCAGCAGCCACCGGATCGAAACCGGTCGCACGCACGGTGATCACTTTGATCGCAGCGGTCGACTGTACGGTAGCGATGGCGTTACCGGCGTAGATCGGACGCTTGAAGGTGTCAGCGCTTTCTACCGAGATGATTTCGGAGATCTGATCAACATCCAACTGCGCGGCAACGCGCGGCAGGATGTTTTTGCCGTTGGAGGTGGCAGCAGCCAGGATATGGCTGTAGCCAGCGCCAAGCTCGGCAACCAGTGGCGCGACGTTTTCCGGCAGCTGATGCGCGTAAGCGGCATTGTCAGCGTTCAGGACTTTGCTCACACCTGCGATTTTCGCAGCGGCTTCAGCCACGGCGCCAGCGCCTTGGCCTGCGACCAATACGTGGATGTCGCCACCGATTTTGGCAGCGGCAGCCACGGTGTTCAGTGTGGCCGGGGCCAGCACTTTGTTGTCGTGTTCGGCGATTACCAAGATAGTCATGATCAGATTACCTTCGCTTCGTTTTTCAGTTTCTCGACCAGTTCAGCCACCGACTTGACCTTGATGCCCGCGCTGCGTGCAGCCGGCGCTTCGACTTTCAGAGTCTTGTTGGTGGAGGCGGTGGAAACGCCCAAAGCGTCCGGAGTCAGCACTTCGAGAGGCTTCTTCTTGGCTTTCATGATGTTTGGCAGGGACGCATAACGCGGCTCGTTCAAACGCAGGTCAGTGGTGACGATCGCTGGCAGTTTCAGGGAAACGGTCTGCGCGCCGCCGTCGATTTCGCGGGTCACGGCAACGCTGTCGCCA
>NZ_JBIUWN010000043.1:0-52290 GCF_044743485.1 Pseudomonas sp. NPDC087614
ACATACGCTTATCCTTAAGCAAAGAGGAAAAGAGCGCGATGTCGAAACCGTCCCTGGTTTGTGCTCGCGAGAACTGGCGGGCACGGTAACAAGGGCAGAAAAAAATCTATGTAGGAAGACTCGCTGAAGAATGCGGGAACATTCCTCAATACGATTTCAGTTTCAACAGGAACGGTGTAGCTGCCTACTGAGTACTTGGGTTGTATGCAGTTTTGCGTTTCGGCACATGACAATTTCAGTCAAGGCATAGGTCGTCGGACAATTTCGTGCTTAACTTCGGCCTCTTGCATGCTCAACAACAACGTTCAGAAGGACTCAAGTCATGGCTCAAGTCACCCTTAAAGGCAATCCGGTTCAAGTCAACGGCCAGTTGCCACAAGCCGGTTCCAAGGCGCCAGCCTTTTCCCTGGTTGCCGGCAATTTGTCGGATGTCTCCCTGAAAGACTTCGCCGGCAAGCGCAAAGTGCTGAACATCTTCCCAAGCGTCGACACACCGACCTGCGCCACCTCCGTGCGCAAGTTCAACGCTCAGGCCAACGACATCAGCAACACCGTGGTGCTGTGCATCTCGGCTGACCTGCCGTTCGCTCAGGCTCGCTTCTGCGGCGCTGAAGGTCTGGAAAATGTCCAGAACCTGTCGACCTTGCGCGGTGTCGAGTTCATCGAGAACTACGGTGTGGCCATCGCTGACGGCCCACTCAAAGGCCTGACCGCTCGTGCCGTGGTGGTTCTGGACGAAAACGACAACGTTCTGCACAGCGAACTGGTCAAGGAAATCGCTGAAGAGCCTAATTACGAAGCGGCCCTGGCCGTCTTGAAATAAATGTTCTGAAACAAGCGCTTTACAATTGTTAACGGCCTGGCACTGTCCAGGCCGTTTTCATTTGTGTATCAGTGTTTTGCCTCACACCTTGAAACGTAAGTTGAAGGTAAATTGCCGGTAAAGCTGCTTTGCTAAATCCCCACCAGTGCTTATCGTTCAGCCTCCCGTAAAAGAAGCCCACGCGCCCAATGGTTAATCACTCCATGCAATCGTCCCCACGCAACGCCCGTCGCTGGCTGATCAGCCTGCTTGTCTTGTTGGTTATCGCCGTCCTGTGCTGGAAATTCTGGCCTGCCGGTTCAGCCCACAAGGAGGGTGACGAGAAAGCGGCGGCCGGTCATACCGGGCGTTCCGGGATGATGCGACCGGGCTTCGGTGGTGGCACGGGGCCTGTTCCGGTGCGGGTGGCGCCGGCCGTCACGGGCGACTTCCCGCTGTATTACAAGGCTTTGGGCACGGTGACCGCGCTCAACACCATCAACGTGCGCAGCCGGGTGGGTGGCGAACTGGTCAAGATCAATTTTGAAGAAGGCCAGATGGTCAAGGCTGGCGACTTGCTGGCAGAGATCGATCCGCGTCCGTACCAGAACGCCTTGCTCCAGGCCGAGGGCACCTTGCTGCAAAATCAGGCGCAACTGAAAAACGCGAAGGTCGATGTCGAGCGTTATCGTGGGTTGTACAAAGAAGACAGCATCGCCAAGCAGACCCTGGACACCGCCGAGGCGCTGGTCGGCCAGTATCTGGGCACGGTCAAGACCAATCAGGCGGCAGTCAACGACGCCAGACTCAATCTCGAATTCACCAAGATCCGTGCGCCAATTACCGGTCGCGTCGGCTTGCGTCAGGTAGACGTCGGTAATCTGGTGACCGCCAACGACACCACGTCCCTCGCGGTAATCACCCAGACGCAACCGATCAGCGTCGCCTTCACGCTGCCGGAAAACAGCCTCGAAACCGTGCTTGCCCGCTACCGAAGCGGCGCCAAACTACCAGCCGAGGCCTGGGATCGCGGCGATACCAAACTGCAAGCCAGCGGCGTACTGCAAAGCCTCGACAACCAGATCGACGTGGCCACCGGCACTCTGAAATTCAAGGCCCGCTACGATAACCGTGATCAGGCGCTGTTTCCCAACCAGTTCGTCAACGTTCACTTGCTGGCCGACACCCTTAAAGGTGTGGTGCTGGTACCGTCCGCCGCCGTTCAATTCGGCACTAACGGCACCTTCGCTTACGCGCTTGATGGCGACAAGAACGTCACTATTCGCCAATTGAAGGTCGGCGCCAGTGACGGCGAAAACACGGTTATCAACGAAGGCCTCGCCGCTGGTGATCGTGTGGTGCTCGAAGGCACCGACCGTCTGAAAGAGGGCAGTGAGGTCGAGGTGGTCAACGACAGCAATCAGGTGCCCACCACCCCGACCGAGCACTTGCAAGGCCAATCCGCTGCCACGCCTGCTGACGCCGCTGTCACCGACAAGGCCAAGAAGGGCGCATGAACATTTCGCGGCTGTTCATCCTCCGTCCGGTAGCCACCACCCTGAGCATGCTGGCCATTGTTTTGGCCGGCCTGATCGCTTACCGCTTGCTGCCCGTGTCGGCGCTGCCCCAGGTCGACTACCCGACCATCCGCGTCATGACCCTCTATCCCGGCGCCAGCCCGGACGTGATGACCAGTGCCGTCACTGCGCCGCTTGAACGTCAGTTCGGGCAAATGCCGGGCCTCACTCAAATGGCTTCAACCAGTTCCGGCGGCGCCTCGGTGCTGACCCTGCGCTTCAGCCTCGACATCAACATGGACGTCGCCGAACAGCAGGTGCAAGCCGCGATCAACGCCGCGACCAATCTGTTGCCAAGCGACTTGCCGGCGCCACCGGTTTACAACAAGGTCAACCCGGCGGACACCCCGGTGCTGACCCTGGCGATTACCTCGAAAACCATGCTCCTGCCCAAACTCAATGATCTGGTCGATACGCGCATGGCGCAGAAAATCGCCCAGATCAGCGGCGTCGGTATGGTCAGTATTGCCGGTGGTCAGCGTCAGGCCGTGCGGATCAAGGTCAACCCGCAGGCTCTGGCTGCCAACAGCTTGAACCTGTCGGACGTGCGCACCCTGATCGCCGCCTCCAACGTCAACCAGCCCAAAGGCAACTTCGACGGCCCGACGCGGGTGTCGATGCTCGACGCCAACGATCAACTGACCTCGCCGAAGGACTACGCCAACCTGATCCTCGCCTACAAGAACGGCGCGCCGTTACGGCTCAAGGATGTCGCGCAAATCGTCGACGGCGCAGAAAACGAACGTCTGGCGGCGTGGGCCAACCTTAATCAGGCGGTTTTGCTGAACATCCAGCGTCAACCGGGCGCCAACGTGATCGAGGTGGTCGACCGGATCAAGGCGCTGCTGCCGAGCATCACCGACAACCTGCCGGCCGGGCTCGATGTAACGGTACTGACTGACCGCACCCAAACCATTCGTGCCTCGGTTACCGACGTGCAGCACGAACTGCTGATCGCCATCGCGCTGGTGGTCATGGTGACGTTTCTGTTCCTGCGCCGTGCCAGTGCGACGATCATTCCATCGGTGGCCGTGCCGCTGTCGCTGATCGGTACGTTCGGCGTGATGTACCTCGCCGGGTTCTCGGTCAACAACCTGACCTTGATGGCCCTGACCATCGCCACCGGTTTTGTGGTCGACGATGCGATCGTGATGCTGGAAAACATCGCGCGTTTCATCGAGGAGGGCGATAGCCCCCTGCAAGCTGCGCTCAAGGGCGCCAAGCAGATCGGGTTCACCCTGATCTCTCTGACGTTGTCGCTGATCGCGGTGCTGATTCCGCTGTTGTTCATGGCGGACGTGGTTGGGCGACTGTTCCGCGAATTCGCTATCACCCTCGCGGTGGCGATCCTGATTTCGCTTGTTGTCTCGCTCACGCTGACGCCGATGATGTGCGCACGCTTGCTCAAACGTGAACCCGAGCCCCATGAACAGGGGCGTTTTTATCGAGCCAGCGGCGCGTGCATCGACTGGATGATTGCGGCCTACGGGCGCAAATTGCAGTGGGTGCTCAAGCATCAGTCGCTGACGCTGATGGTAGCCATCGGCACGTTGGCGCTCACTGTGTTCCTTTATTTGGTCGTGCCCAAGGGTTTCTTTCCGGTGCAGGACACCGGGGTGATTCAGGGCATTTCCGAGGCGCCGCAATCGATTTCCTTCGCCGCCATGAGTGAGCGTCAGCAGGAACTGGCGAAGGTGATTCTTGAAGATCCGGCGGTACAAAGCCTGTCGTCCTACATCGGTGTCGACGGCGATAACGCCACGCTGAACAGCGGTCGCTTGCTGATCAATCTCAAGCCTCACGGCGAGCGCGATCTGTCGGCTACCGAAGTGATCGCACGGCTGCAACCGCCACTCGCCAAACTGGTCGGTATCCGCCTGTATATGCAGCCGGTGCAAGACCTGACCATCGAGGACCGGGTCAGCCGCACCCAGTACCAGTTCAGCATGTCGTCGCCGGACTCCGAACTGCTGAGCCTGTGGAGCGGGCGTCTGGTCGAGGCACTGGCGCAGCGTCCGGAACTGACCGATGTTGCCAGCGATTTGCAGGACAAAGGTTTGCAGGTCTACCTGGTGATCGACCGTGATGCGGCTTCGCGCCTCGGCGTTTCGGTGGCGAACATCACCGATGCGCTGTACGACGCCTTCGGCCAGCGGCAGATTTCAACCATTTACACCCAGGCCAGCCAGTACCGTGTGGTGCTGCAAGCCCAGGCCGGAGAGAAGATCGGCCCGCAGGCGCTGGATCAGATTCACGTTAAAACCACCGATGGCGCGCAGGTGCGGTTGTCGAGTCTGGCCCATGTCGAACAGCGTCAGGCACAACTGGCGATCACTCACATCGGCCAGTTCCCGGCGGTGATGATGTCGTTCAACCTCGCGCCGGGTGTGGCGCTGGGGCATGCGGTTGATGTCATCGAACAGGTGCAGAAAGACATCGGCATGCCGGTTGGCGTGCAGACACAATTCCAGGGCGCAGCCGAAGCGTTCCAGGCCTCGCTGTCGAGCACCTTGCTGCTGATTCTGGCGGCGGTTGTGACCATGTACATCGTGCTGGGCGTGCTTTACGAGAGCTACATTCACCCGATCACCATTCTCTCGACTCTGCCGTCAGCGGCGGTCGGCGCCTTGCTGGCGTTGCTGCTGAGCGGCAATGACCTGGGCATGATCGCGATCATCGGCATCATCTTGCTGATCGGTATCGTCAAGAAAAACGCGATCATGATGATCGACTTCGCCCTCGACGCCGAGCGCAATCAGGGCATGGCGCCGCAGGAGGCGATCTATCAGGCGGCGCTGTTGCGTTTCCGGCCGATCCTGATGACCACGCTGGCCGCATTGTTCGGCGCGGTACCGTTGATGCTCGCCACCGGTTCCGGCGCTGAGCTGCGCCAACCGCTGGGTCTGGTGATGGTTGGCGGCTTGCTGGTGAGCCAGGTGCTGACGTTGTTCACCACGCCGGTGATCTACCTGTATTTCGACCGTCTCGGTCGTCGCTGGGGGCGGGCGCCTTCGGCCGTGGAGCCGGTAGAGCAGCCATGAACCTCTCCGGCCCTTTCATCAAACGCCCGGTCGCGACCATGCTGCTGAGCCTGGCGATCATGCTGTTGGGTGGTGTCAGCTTCGGTCTGCTGCCGGTATCGCCGCTGCCGCAAATGGACTTCCCGGTAATCGTTGTGCAGGCGAGCCTGCCCGGTGCCAGTCCGGAAGTCATGGCGTCTACGGTGGCGACGCCACTGGAGCGCTCGTTCGGCGCGATTTCTGGCGTCAACACCATGAGCAGCCGTTCCAGCCAGGGTTCGACCCGGGTCATTCTGCAATTTGACCTCGACCGCGACATCAATGGTGCCGCGCGGGAAGTGCAGGCCGCGATCAACGCTTCGCGCAACTTGTTGCCGAGCGGGATGCGCAGCATGCCGACCTACAAGAAGGTCAACCCGTCGCAGGCGCCGATCATGGTGCTGTCGCTGACCTCGGATGTGCTGGAAAAGGGGCAGCTCTACGATTTGGCCTCGACCATTCTGTCCCAGAGTCTGTCGCAGGTGCAGGGCGTGGGTGAGGTGCAGATCGGCGGCAGCTCCCTGCCGGCAGTACGCATCGAACTCGAACCGCAGGCACTGAACCAGTACGGCGTGGCACTCGACGATGTGCGCAAGACCATTGCCGACGCCAACGTGCGCCGACCCAAAGGTTCGGTCGAGGACGGGCAGCGGTCATGGCAGATCCAGGCCAACGACCAGTTGGAGAAAGCCAAGGATTACGAATCGCTGATCATCCACTACGCTGACGGTGCGGCGTTGCGTCTCAAGGACGTGGCCAAGGTCAGCGACGGCGTCGAAGATCGCTACAACAGCGGTTTCTTCAACGATGACGCGGCGGTGTTGCTGGTGATCAACCGGCAGGCCGGTGCCAACATCATCGAGACGGTCAAGGAGATCAAAGCGCAATTGCCCGCGCTGCAAGCGGTGCTGCCGGCCAGCGTGAAGCTGAACCTGGCCATGGATCGCTCCCCCGTGATCAAGGCGACACTGCACGAAGCGGAAATGACCCTGCTGATCGCTGTAGCACTGGTGATTCTGGTGGTGTTCCTGTTTCTCGGTAATTTCCGTGCATCCCTGATTCCGACGCTGGCAGTGCCGGTGTCGCTGGTCGGCACCTTCGCGGTGATGTACCTCTATGGTTTCTCGCTGAACAACCTGTCGCTGATGGCGTTGATTCTGGCCACCGGGCTGGTGGTGGACGACGCCATCGTGGTGCTGGAGAACATTTCCCGGCACATCGACGACGGCGTCAAACCGATGCAGGCCGCGTATCTCGGGGCCAAGGAAGTCGGTTTTACCTTGCTGTCGATGAACGTGTCGCTGGTGGCGGTGTTCTTGTCGATTCTGTTCATGGGCGGGATCATCGAGAGCCTGTTCCGCGAATTCTCCATCACGTTGGCAGCGGCCATTGTCGTCTCGCTGGTGGTCTCGCTGACGCTGACCCCGATGCTCTGCGCCCGGTGGCTCAAGCCGCACACGCCCGGGCAGGAAAACCGCCTGCAACGCTGGAGCCGCGAGACCAACGACTGGATGGTCGCCAGGTACGCCACCAGCCTCGACTGGGTGTTGCGCCATCGTCGTCTGACCTTGCTCAGTTTGCTGGTGACCGTTGGCGTCAACGTCGCCCTGTATGTGGTGGTGCCGAAAACCTTCATGCCGCAGCAGGACACCGGTCAGTTGATCGGTTTCGTTCGCGGTGACGACGGTCTGTCGTTCAACGTGATGCAGCCGAAAATGGAAATGTTCCGTCGCGCTGTGCTCAAGGACGAAGCGGTTGAAAGCGTCGCCGGTTTCATTGGCGGCAACAACGGCACCAACAACGCCTTCATGCTGGTGCGCCTGAAACCGATCAAGGAGCGCAACCTGTCGGCACAGAAAGTCATCGAGCGCCTGCGCAAGGAAATGCCGCAAGTGCCTGGCGCGCGATTGATGCTGATGGCCGATCAGGACCTGCAATTTGGCGGTGGCCGCGAACAGACCACTTCGCAGTACAGCTACATCTTGCAAAGCGGTGATCTGGGCGAGCTGCGCCAGTGGTATCCGAAAGTGGTGGCTGCTTTGCGCGCACTGCCGGAGCTGACCGCAATTGATGCCCGTGAAGGCAAGGGCGCGCAGCAAATAACATTGATCGTCGACCGCGATCAGGCTAAACGCTTGGATGTGGACATGGACATGGTCACCTCGGTGCTCAATAACGCGTACAGCCAGCGGCAGATCTCGACGATCTACGACAGCCTCAACCAGTACCAAGTGGTGATGGAGGTCAATCCGAAGTACGCCCAGGACCCGGTGACGCTCAAGCAGGTGCAAGTGATCACGGCTGACGGTGCGCGGATCCCGCTATCGACCATCGCTCACTACGAGAGCAGCCTGGAAGACGACCGGGTCAGCCATGAAGGGCAGTTTGCTTCGGAAGACATTTCCTTCGACATGGCCGAAGGCGTGACGGTAGAGCAGGGCAGTGCCGCCATCGAACGAGCGATTGCCAAACTCGGTTTGCCGGAAGACGTTATTGCGAAAATGGCCGGTACCGCCGACGCGTTCGCCGCGACCCAGAAGAGCCAGCCGTTCATGATTCTCGGTGCGTTGCTGGCGGTGTATCTGGTGTTGGGTGTGCTGTACGAAAGTTACATTCACCCGCTGACGATTCTGTCGACGCTGCCGTCTGCCGGAGTCGGCGCGCTGTTGTCGATCTATGCGCTGGGCGGCGAGTTCAGCCTGATTTCACTGCTCGGGCTGTTTCTGTTGATCGGTGTGGTGAAGAAAAACGCCATCCTGATGATCGACCTGGCGCTGCAACTGGAACGGCATCAAGGCATGACGCCGCAGGAATCGATCCGCAGTGCCTGCTTGCAACGTCTGCGACCTATTCTGATGACCACACTGGCAGCGATCCTCGGTGCCTTGCCGTTGCTGCTCAGCCGGGCCGAAGGCGCGGAAATGCGCCAGCCGTTGGGCCTGACCATCATCGGCGGGCTGATTTTCAGCCAAGTGCTGACGCTTTACACCACGCCTGTGGTTTACCTCTATCTCGACAAGCTGCGCCATCGCTTCAATAAATGGCGTGGCGTGCGTACTGACGCCGCTCTGGAAACTCCGCTATGACTGACCGTTCGCTTATCAATCTGGCCACTGTTCGCGGCTCGCGTCTGTTGAGCCTTTCGCTGTGCGTGGCGATGCTCAGTGCTTGCGCTGTCGGCCCGGACTATCAGCGCCCGCAGACGGCTGAAATCGCGCAATACAAGGAAGCCGAAGGCTGGCGTCAGGCCAACCCGAGCGATTCGCTGGCCCGTGGCGCTTGGTGGGAGCTGTATGGCGATCAGCAACTCAACGGGCTGATCGAGAAGCTCAACAGTTCCAACCAGACGGTTGCGCAATCGCAAGCCCAATACCGACAGGCCCAAGCCTTGGTGCGCAGTGCGCGTGGCGCTTTTTATCCAAGTGTCGACTTGAGTCTGGGCAAGACCCGCTCGAGTCAGGGCACCGGCAGTAGCAGTTCGAGTCTGAGCAGTTCCGCCAGCGGTATTCGCGACACCTACAACGCGCAACTGGGCGTCAGTTGGGAGGCGGATATCTGGGGCAAATTGCGCCGAGGGCTAGAATCTGACAAGGCCAGTGCCCAGGCGAGCTTCGCCGATCTGGCGGCAATGCGCCTGAGCCAGCAATCGGAATTGGTGCAGAACTACCTGCAATTGCGGGTCATCGATCAACAGAAACGTCTGCTCGAAGCCACTGTTGCGGCGTATGAGCGTTCGCTGAAAATGACCCAGAACCAATACCGCGCCGGTGTTTCCGGGCGTGATGCGGTGGCTCAGGCACAGACACAGCTCAAAAGTACCCAGGCCGATCTGGTCGACCTGATCTGGCAGCGCGCGCAGTTCGAAAACGCCGTCGCCGTACTGACCGGGCAAGCGCCAGCGGATTTCAGCATCGCGCAAACCCAAACCATTCCCGATCTGCCGCAAGTGCCTTTGAGCCTGCCATCGCAGTTGCTGGAGCGCCGTCCGGACATCGCCTCGGCCGAACGCTCGGTGATTGCCGCCAACGCCAAAATAGGTGTGGCGAAAGCGGCGTACTACCCGGATCTGTCCCTGAGCCTGAGTGGCGGCTACAGCAGCAGTAAGTCCCAAGACCTGATCAGCTTGCCGAACCGCTTTTGGTCGGTAGGGCCGAAACTGGACTTGCCGCTGTTTGACGGCGGCATACGCTCGGCTGAAGTCGACCGCACCGAGGCGGTCTACGACCAGACCGTTGCCAAGTACCGGCAGACCGTACTCGATGGCTTGCGTGAAGTTGAAAACTATCTGGTGCAGCTAAAAGTGTATGAGGACGAAGCGGCTGTGCGTCAGGAAGCACTCGATGCGGCGCGCGATTCGCTGCGCCTGACGGAAAACCAGTACAAGGCCGGGTTGATTGCCTACATCGACGTGGTCGTGGTGCAAGCCACTGCACTGAGCAACGAGCGCAGCGTGCTGAGCCTATTGCAGAGTCGATTGATCGCCAGTGTGCAGTTGATTGCCGCGCTGGGCGGTGGCTGGGATGGGCAACTCGATGTCAGCGACAGCCGTTAGACCGGTAGGTTTGCTCGCGAAAGCGTCGCAACTTTTGGCATTTCACTGCCTGAAACACTGTTTTCGCGAGCAAGCCCGCAGCAAATGAGCGTCGACCCAGAGCCTTTCAGAACGATCGAACAAGCGTTTCATCGACTTGATGGCAATTTGGTTACTTTGTCAGTGCGTTCTTCTGCGCAATCAGTACAATCGCTGATTTTGCCCGACCGAGAATCGATGCAGTCCGGTTAGGGAGACGACGAGAAACCCTATGCTCATTGGTAGCTATTCCTCCACTTTGGTTTTCATTTCGTTGTGTGTGGCGATCCTCGCGTCGTACACCGCGCTCGATCTCACCGGACGCATCGCCACTGCCAAAGGCCGTTCCGTGCATTTCTGGACCGCCGGTGGTGCATTGGCCATGGGCGTTGGCGTGTGGTCGATGCACTTCATCGGCATGCTCGCCTTCAGGCTACCGATCGATCTGGGCTACGACATCAACATCACGGCGCTGTCGCTGCTGATCGCTGTGCTGTCCTGCGGTTTCGCCTTGTGGCTGGTCAGCCAGCCGAAACTACCGATTGCTCAGTTAGCGTTCGGTGCGCTGATCATGGGCGCCGGCATCAGCGCCATGCATTACACCGGCATGGCGGCGATGCGAATGACGCCGGGGATCGATTACGATCCTGCGTTGTTCGGTGCGTCCCTGTTGATCGCTGTCGGTGCCTCAGCGGCGGCGTTGTGGATCGCTTTCCGCCTGCGCCAGCATTCGCCCCATGTTCGTCTGATTCGCGGTGGTGCCGCGGTGATCATGGGTATCGCCATCGTCGGCATGCATTACACCGGCATGGCCGCCGCGCAATTCCCTGACGGCAGTTTTTGCGGCGCGACGCTCAATGGCCTGAAGGGCAACGGGCTCGACAGTCTGGTGCTGATCACCACGTTGGCGGTGCTGTCGATTGCCTTGCTGACCTCGATTCTCGACGCTCGGCTTGAAACGCGCACCGCCGGGCTGGCGCATTCGTTGACCGTGGCCAACCGCGAACTCACGCAACTGGCGCTGCACGACACCTTGACCGGTCTGCCTAACCGCATGTTGCTTGACGACCGGATCAATCAGGCGATGAAAAAGGTCGATGAACAGGGCGGCTGTTTTGCCTTGATGTTCATCGATCTGGATGGGTTCAAACCCGTCAACGATGCATTCGGCCATCACATGGGCGATCAGTTGTTGCGCGAAGTTGGTGTGCGCCTGCGGGAAGACTTGCGCAGCCAGGACACGCTGGCGCGGATCGGCGGCGATGAGTTTGTGCTGCTGGTGCGCCTGACCGAACCCAACGACGCAGTGGGGCTGGCGGCACGTCAGGTCGGGTTGGTTGCGCAGTCGTTTCGCGTTGCCGAGCATGACTTGCAGATTTCCGCCAGTGTTGGCATCGCCCTGTACCCCGGCAATGGCCGGACCGCTCAGGAACTGCTGATGAACGCCGATGCGGCGATGTATCACGCCAAGGGTGCCGGCAAGAACGGTTACAGCTTCTTTGACGCGTCGATGAACAGCAACGCACGCAAGCAGTTGCAGTTACTGCAGGACTTGCGTGCGGCCCTGGAGCACAGCCAGTTCACCCTGCATTACCAGCCCAAGTTCGACGCTGCCAATGGGCGCCCGGTCGGTGCCGAAGCACTGCTGCGTTGGCAACACCCGATCCACGGTTTGCTGATGCCGGACAAATTCATCGATCTGGCCGAGAAAACCGGCGTGATCATTCCGATCGGAGAGTGGGTGCTTAACGAGGCCTGCCGTCAGATGCGCGAGTGGTATGTGCTTGGCTATACCGACTGGCGTATCGCGGTCAACCTGTCGGCCTTGCAGTTCTGTCATGCCGGCCTGGTGCAAAGCGTCGCCAAGGCGCTGGCGACGCACCATTTGCCGGCGAACAGCCTGACCCTGGAGATCACCGAAACCACGGCCATGAGCGACGCCGATGCGAGCATGACGGTGCTGCAGGAGTTGTCGGACATGGGCGTTGACCTGTCGATCGACGACTTCGGCACCGGCTATTCGAGCCTGATGTACCTCAAGCGTCTGCCGGCCAATGAGTTGAAGATCGACCGTGGGTTTGTGCGGGATCTGGAGCACGACAGCGACGATGCGGCGATTGTCTCGGCAATTGTTGCGCTGGGACAGGCGCTGGGGCTGCGGATTGTGGCTGAGGGTGTGGAGACCGGTGTGCAGCAGGACTTCCTGACAAAACTGGGCTGTGATTCGTTGCAGGGCTATCTGCTGGGGTATCCGATGCCGGCGGACAAATTCATGCAGGACATTGCCCGGGGCGAGAAGCAGGCGGCCGTCTGAGTTAACCCTCACAAGAACATCTTCAGCCTCGCCATTGCTGTGGTCGCAGACCTAGCCTTTGACACGGCTCATGCAAAACCTGCCAATGGCGGTTATTCTTCTCCCCGACTGTTACGTGTGAATTTGGGGGAAAGGCCGGCATGGATAAAGTCATTGTGATTACCGGTGGCGGGCGCGGGATTGGCGCCGCTACGGCTTTGTTGGCTGCCGGGAAGGGCTATCGGATCTGCATCAACTACCAGTCAGACGAACAGGCCGCGCAAAGCGTGCTGGAGCAAGTCAGAGCGCTTGGCGCAACAGCCATCGCGGTGCGCGCTGACGTCAGCATTGAAGACGAAGTGGTCGCGCTGTTTCATCGGGTCGATACCGAACTGGGACGGGTCACCGCACTGGTCAACAATGCCGGCACCGTCGGGCATAAATCGCGGGTCGACGAAATGTCCGAATTCCGCATTCTCAAAACCATGAAAACCAATGTCCTGGCGCCGATCCTCTGTGCCAAGCACGCGATCCTGCGCATGTCGCCCAAACACGGCGGGCAGGGCGGCAGTATCGTCAACGTGTCGTCGGTCGCATCGCGCCTGGGGTCGCCTAACGAATACGTGGATTACGCCGCGTCCAAAGGCGCACTTGATTCGTTCACCATCGGTTTGTCCAAGGAAGTGGCGGGCGAGGGGATTCGGGTCAACGCGGTGCGTCCGGGCTTCATCTACACCGATTTCCATGCGCTGAGCGGCGATCCGGATCGGGTCAGCAAGCTTGAGTCGGCTATTCCGATGGCTCGAGGCGGGCGGCCGGACGAAGTGGCTGAGGCGATTGTCTGGTTGCTGTCGGACAAAGCTTCTTATGCCACCGGGACCTTTGTTGATCTCGGCGGCGGGCGTTGAATTCAGGGACTCAAGCGTCTGGGCGGGTTCCATCGCTGGCAAGCCTGCGATGGAACCCGTTCAATCAACATAAAAAACTCAGAACGACCGGACAATCCGCCCCAACGTCTCCATCGCTTTCTCCGAGTCTTCAGTCCAGGGGCTGCCGTAATTCAAGCGAATGCAGTTCCTGAACCGTTGGGTCGGTGAAAAAATCGGCCCCGGCGCGATGCTGATGCCTTGCGCCAGCGCCATCTGAAACAACTTCAACGAATCCATCTGCGGTGGCAATTCCAGCCACAGGAAGTAGCCGCCGGCCGGCTGGCTGACCCGTGTCTGTGCCGGGAAATAACGGGCAATCGCGGCGAGCATCGCACTTTGCTGTTCCTCCAGCGCATACCGCAGTTTGCGCAAGTGCCGGTCGTAGCCGCCGTGTTGCAGATAGTCGGCAATTGCTGCCTGCGCCGGCATCGAGGCGCACAGCGAGGTCATCAGTTTCAGCCGTTCGATTTTCTGCGCGTAACGTCCGGCAGCGACCCAGCCAATGCGGTAGCCGGGGGCCAGGCTTTTGGCGAACGAACCGCAATGCATCACCAGCCCTTCGGTGTCGAAGGCCTTGGCCGGTTTCGGCGCTTGTTGGCCGTAATAGAGTTCGGCGTAGACGTCGTCCTCGATCAGCGGCACCTGGTGGCGGCGCAGCAGTTCGACCAGTTCCTGTTTCTTCGCCTCGGGCATGGTCGCGCCCATCGGGTTCTGGAAACTGGTCATGCACCAGCAGGCTTTGATCGGGTGACGTTCGAGGGTCTGCGCAAGTACACCCAGATCGATGCCGTCACGCGGATGCACGGGGATTTCCACGGCTTTGAGTTTCAGGCGTTCCAGCACTTGCAGGCTGGCGTAGAACGCCGGGGCTTCGATGGCCACCAGATCACCCGGTTCGGTCACGGCTTGCAGGCACAGGTTCAGCGCTTCGAGGGCGCCGTTGGTGATCAGCAGTTCTTCCATCGGCAGCATCAGCCCGCCGACCATGTAGCGCAGGGCAATCTGCCGGCGCAATTGCGGGTTGCCCGGCGACATGTCGGTGACGACCATGCGCGGGTCCATCTCCCGCGCCGCACTGGCCAGGGAACGCGACAGGCGTTGCAGCGGGAACAACGTCGGGCTGGGGAACGCTGAGCCAAAAGGTACTGTGCTCGGATCCTTGATCGAGTCCAGCACCGAGAACACCAGTTCGCTGACATCGACCTCGGTGGAGTCGTTGACGTGACTGCTGATCACCGGCTCCGAGAACGGACTCGGCGCGTGGGTATTGACGAAGTAGCCGGAACGCGGGCGGGCGCGGATCAGACCGCGGCGTTCGAGCAGGTAATAGGCTTGAAACACAGTAGACGGGCTGACGCCGTAAGTCTGGCTGGCGTAGCGCACCGAGGGCACGCGCTGACCGGGGCCAAGGACGCCGGAGCGGATCAGTTCAGCGATGTCGTCGGCGAATTTTTCGTAGCGTTTCATCTTGGGTCCGGATTGATTTCATTCTGGAAGACCGCGTTGCTTACATTCGCGAGCAAGCCCGCTCCCACAGAGGAATGCATTCCAAATGTGAGGGCGGGCTTGCTCGCCAATGGCCGCGCCGCAGTTTAAGGGATCAGCGATTCATCGGCGCCACAAACCTGCTCTTCGACACGCTGTAAACCTCAGGTTCATCGCTGTCGGCAATCTTGAAACTCAGGGTCTGTGAACTGCTGCTCGGGCGTTCCGTGGTCATGGCCACCGACACCGGCACATCGACAATCTCGCCGGGGGCCAGGCTCAGTTCGGTCTTGCCTTGCAACTGGAAGCCGTCGCCGTCCACCAGACTCAGGTTGTAGTCCTGGCGCTGTTGAGTCTTGTTGATGACTTTGAGGGTGTAGATGTTCTCGATCTGGCCCAGACCGTTTTCGCGGAACAGGCCGCGATCCTTGGTCACGTCCAGCGACACCATCGGCCGCTCGACCAACGCCAGGGCCAGCGCTCCGATCATCAGCAGTAACACGACGGTGTAGCCGATCAGCCGTGGCCGCAGCAGGTGGGTCTTGCCACCCTGCAATTCGCGCTCGGAACTGTAACGGATCAATCCGCGTGGGTAGTTCATTTTGTCCATGATCGAATCACAGGCGTCGATACACGCCGCGCAACCGATGCATTCCATCTGTAAACCGTCGCGAATGTCGATGCCGGTCGGGCAGACCTGCACGCACAACTGGCAATCGATGCAATCGCCCAGCCCGGCCTCGGCCGGTTTCACGTCGCGTTTGCGCGGGCCGCGGTTCTCACCACGGGCCACATCGTAGGAAATGGCCAGGGTGTCCTTGTCGAACATCACACTCTGGAACCGCGCATAAGGGCACATGTGCATGCACACCGCTTCGCGCAGCCAGCCGGCGTTGATGTAGGTGGCGGCGGTGAAGAACAGTACCCAGAACAGACTGACGCCACCGATTTGCAGGGTCAGCAACTCCTCGGCCAACGGTCGGATCGGGGTGAAGTAGCCGACGAATGTCAGGCCGGTCATCACGCTGATCGCCAGCCATAGCGTGTGCTTGGCGGCGCGGCGGGCGAGTTTGTTCAGCCCCCACGGCGCGGCTTGCAACTTGATCCGCTGGTTACGTTCGCCTTCGGTGATCTTCTCGCACCACATGAAGATCCAGGTCCACGAACTCTGCGGGCAGGTGTAACCGCACCAGACGCGGCCGGCGAACACTGTGATGGCGAACAGGCCGAACGCGGCAATGATCAGCAGGGCAGACAGCAGGATGAAATCCTGCGGCCAAAAGGTCGCGCCAAAGATGTGGAACTTGCTTTCGCCAAGGTCCCAGAGAACCGCCTGACGCCCACCCCAGTTCAGCCACACGGTGCCGAAAAACAGCAAAAACAGGAACCCCGCGCCACTCATGCGCAGGGTTCGAAACAGGCCGGTGAAGCTGCGGGTGTGGATCTGGTTATCGCTGGACTTGTTTCTCGCCTTCATTGGGCGGCCCGGCACACTTTTTATGTGGGGTGGTTCAACTTCTACGGTTCGGACGGGGATTTGTTCGCTCATGGTCGTTCGCTCATCAGCCTCCATCAGGCCGATGCACTATGAGCGCCGATCTGTTTGCATAACAGACTCAGCTATTTCAATAAAAAGCGTATCAGATGGTGTTTGCCGGCCTGCCTGCGACAACTTGAAGCAGCCCGCAGGCGCAGGCGCAAACCCCTATCTCAAGGGTTTGCGCGCTGTGTTGATCAAGGTCAGTCAAATCACCGAATCACTCTCGTCAGCCTTCAAATGCTTGCGTCCGTCCTTGGCGCCTGCAACGGTCAATGCGTCGGCTTCTGCTTCGGTGAGGTAAAGGCGCTGGCCTTCGATCTCCACGGCCGACATGGCTTTCTCGCTGTCGGTGATCACGGTCAAGTCGCCGCACAGGCGGATTTCTTCGCCGTTTTCAGTGGTGAAAAAACAGGTCTGGTTTTCGATTCGAACGGGCATGGGACGGTCCTTTTTCAGAGTTGCCTGAAAGGTTAGGGCACAGGCTTTGCTGGTCGTTCTGCGCAACCGATTAATGGTCGCCTGCTCATGGCGGCGCTCTTCAACGTGATGCCACGCATCGCAAAACCCTTTGATAGGGATCACCGATGACGGACCGTCATCAATCAGGCGCAACAATCACTGGCGGCATGGTCGTTGGCGGTTCCTCCCTGGGCGGTGGCGTCGTGCCCGGCGGTTCCTGATCGGGAATCGGCTGCGGCTCGGTCTCGGGCAAAGTGGGTTTATCGATGTTCGGATCAGGCGTTTCGGCCGGAATCGGGATACTCATCTGATGACCTCCGTGTGGCACATGGCGTGAGAAGTGCTTAAGTGAGTTGACCACCTCGCAGCGGATTCGATCCGCTTTTTTGCTCGGGCAAATCCCTGTGAACTTTTCCCGGCGCCGGTCGCTCGGAACTTAAGTGAGTTCATATCGGGGCAGGTGCCTCGTTGTGAACACTGATCCGGCACAAGAGCGTCCTTGGGGCGTTAAGGAGAGATGCTCAATGACTGCTGAAAAACCTTCTGAACTGAACTACAACCCGCACATGCCGCTGTCGCAAGCTTTGCTGCTGCCGCGCATCGTCATTGAAAACACCATGCCGACTCTCGATGGCGGTCAATTTGCCGTCAAATCCATTGTCGGGCGCGATGTGGAGGTCACCAGCAAGGTATTCGCCGACGGTCACGACAAGTTGGCGGTGCGCATTCGCTGGCGCGAGGAAGGCAAAGAGACGTGGCAAAGCGAGGTCATGTCGGAGCTGGGCAACAACGGCTGGCAAGGCCGCTTCCGCCCGGAAGATCAAGGCCGTTATGTGTATTGCATCGAAGCGTGGATCGACCATTTCGCCAGTTTTCAGTATGAACTGGAGAAGAAACACAACGCGGCGGTGCCCGTCTCACTTGAGCTGCAAGAGGGCCGCAGCATGGTGCAACAGGCTGCCGAACGCAGTGAAGGTGCGCTCAGCGAACAACTCGCTGCGCTGCACCATGAACTGTCCGGCCTGCTCGAAACCGAGCAGGTTGCGCTGTTTCTGCACTCACGCAGTGCGCATTTGATGGCCCAGGCCGATCACCGCGCCTATTTGAGCGTGAGCGCCGAATTTCCCATGGATGTCGAGCGCGAACTGGCCGAGTTTGCCAGTTGGTATGAGTTGTTTCCGCGCTCGATCACCGATGATCCCGACCGTCACGGCACCTTTAATGACGTGCATGCGCGGTTGCCGATGATTCAGGACATGGGCTTCGACGTCCTCTATTTCACGCCGATCCACCCGATCGGTCGCGCCCATCGCAAGGGCCGCAACAATTCCCTGAGCGCCGGGCCGCAGGATCCTGGCAGCCCTTACGCGATTGGCAGCGAAGAGGGGGGGCACGAGGCCATTCACTCGCAACTGGGCACCCGCGAAGACTTCCGTCGGCTGGTGGTGGCTGCCGCCGATCATGGGCTGGAGATCGCCCTCGACTTCGCCATCCAGTGCTCCCAGGATCACCCTTGGCTCAAACAGCATCCGGGCTGGTTCAACTGGCGGCCGGACGGCACGATCAAATACGCGGAAAACCCACCGAAAAAATATCAAGACATCGTCAACGTTGATTTTTACGCGCCCGACGCGCTACCGAGCCTCTGGGTTGAGCTGCGGGACATCATCGTCGGTTGGGTCGAGGAGGGCGTGAAGATCTTCCGTGTCGACAACCCGCACACCAAGCCGCTGCCGTTCTGGCAATGGCTGATTGCCGATGTGCGCGCGCTGCATCCGGAGGTGATCTTCCTCGCGGAAGCGTTCACCACGCCGGCGATGATGGCGCGGTTGGGCAAGGTCGGTTACACCCAGAGCTACACCTATTTCACCTGGCGCAACACCAAGGCAGAACTGGCGGCTTACTTCACCGAACTCAATGAGTCGCCGTGGCGCGAATGCTACCGGCCGAACTTTTTCGTCAACACGCCGGATATCAACCCGGCGTTCCTGCATGACTCGGGCCGGCCTGGGTTCTTGATTCGCGCCGCGCTGGCGACCATGGGCTCGGGCCTTTGGGGCATGTATTCGGGGTACGAGCTGTGCGAAGCGGCGCCGGTACCGGGCAAAGAGGAGTATCTGGATTCGGAGAAGTACGAGATCCGTGTCCGCGATTTCAACGCCCCCGGCAACATCATTGCCGAGATCGCCCAGCTCAACCGCATCCGCCGGCAAAACCCGGCGTTGCACACCCACCTGGGCCTGAAGGTCTACAACGCCTGGAACGACAACATCCTGTATTTCGGCAAACGCAGCGCGGACGGCCGCAACTTCATTCTGGTGGCGGTCAGCCTTGACCCGCACAACGTGCAGGAAGCGAGTTTCGAGCTGCCGCTTTGGGAGATGGGCCTGCCGGACGACGCGACCACCCATGGCGAAGACTTGATGAGCGGGCATCGCTGGGAGTGGTACGGCAAGTACCAGTTCATGCGGATTGACCCCGCGTACCAGCCGTTCGGGATTTGGCGGATAACCGCCTCCTGAGGTTGGCGAAGGTCTAATGTGGGCGCTGCTTTGCCGGCTTCCACAGTGACCAGTTTCTACAGGGAATAATTTGTTTTCCTGAATCGAACAGGAGTTTCACATGGCGAAGAAACCCAAGGCTGCCACCTTTATCAAAGACCCGCTCTGGTACAAGGACGCGGTGATTTATCAAGTTCACGTCAAATCGTTTTTCGACTCCAACAACGACGGTATCGGCGACTTTCCCGGCCTGATCGCCAAACTCGATTACATCGCCGAACTCGGCGTCAACACCATATGGCTGTTGCCGTTCTATCCATCGCCGCGTCGCGATGACGGCTACGACATCGCCGAATACCGTGGCGTGCACAGCGATTACGGGACCATGGCCGACGCCAAGCGCTTTATCGCCGAGGCGCACAAGCGTGGCTTGCGGGTGATCACCGAGCTGGTCATCAACCACACCTCCGACCAGCATCCGTGGTTTCAACGGGCGCGCAAAGCCAAACCGGGCTCGGCGGCACGGGACTTTTACGTGTGGTCGGATGACGACCAGAAATACGACGGCACGCGGATCATCTTTCTCGACACCGAAAAGTCCAACTGGACCTGGGACCCGGTCGCCGGCCAATACTTCTGGCACCGTTTTTATTCCCATCAGCCGGATCTGAACTTCGATAATCCGCAAGTGATGAAAGCCGTGCTGTCAGTGATGCGCTACTGGCTGGACATGGGCATCGACGGCCTGCGCCTCGACGCGATTCCGTACCTGATCGAGCGTGATGGCACCAATAACGAAAACCTGCCGGAAACCCACGACGTCCTCAAGCAGATCCGTGCCGAAATCGATGCCAAT
The DNA here is from genome assembly GCF_044743485.1 of Pseudomonas sp. NPDC087614. NCBI lineage: Bacteria > Pseudomonadati > Pseudomonadota > Gammaproteobacteria > Pseudomonadales > Pseudomonadaceae > Pseudomonas > Pseudomonas sp. NPDC087614. The sequence goes on from NZ_JBIUWN010000043.1 coordinate 20,072, forward strand.
TACCCCGACCGCATGTTGCTGGCCGAAGCCAACCAATGGCCGGAAGACACCCAGTTGTATTTTGGCGATACCGACGCGCATGGTTTGAATGGCGACGAATGCCACATGGCCTTTCACTTCCCGCTGATGCCGCGCATGTACATGGCGCTGGCCCAGGAAGATCGCTTCCCGATCACCGATATTTTGCGCCAGACCCCGGAAATCCCCGCCAACTGCCAATGGGCGATTTTCCTGCGCAACCACGATGAGCTGACGCTGGAGATGGTCACCGACAAGGAGCGCGATTACCTGTGGAACTACTACGCCGCTGATCGCCGGGCGAGGATCAACCTCGGCATTCGTCGGCGGCTGGCGCCGTTGATGGAGCGTGACCGTCGCCGCGTCGAGTTGCTCAACAGCCTGCTGCTGTCGATGCCGGGCACGCCGACCCTGTATTACGGCGATGAAATCGGCATGGGCGACAACATCTATCTTGGCGACCGCGACGGTGTGCGCACGCCCATGCAGTGGTCCATCGACCGCAACGGCGGCTTCTCCCGCGCCGACCCGGCCAGCCTGGTGTTGCCGCCGATCATGGACCCGCAATACGGCTATCTGTCGGTCAACGTCGAAACCCAGGCCGGCGACCCGCATTCGTTGCTCAACTGGACGCGGCGCATGCTCGCAGTACGCAAGCAATCCAAAGCGTTTGGCCGTGGCACGTTGAAAATGCTCTCGCCCAGCAACCGACGGATTCTGGCTTATACCCGCGAATTCACCGACGCCGATGGCAAACACGAAATCATTCTCTGCGTGGCCAACGTGTCGCGCAGCGCCCAAGCGGCGGAACTCGACTTGTCGGCCTACGTCGGCATGGTCCCGGTGGAGATGCTCGGCGGTAACGCCTTCCCACCCATTGGTCAGTTGAATTTCCTCCTGACCCTGGCACCCTACGGTTTTTACTGGTTCGCCCTCGCGGCGGAAAACCAGATGCCGAGCTGGCATGTGGAACCGGCGCAGAGCCTGCCGGATTTCACCACCCTGGTGTTGAAAAAACGCATGGAGGAACTGCTCGAGGCGCCAGCCCGCGCGACCCTGGAGCAGGGCATTCTGCCGAGCTGGCTGCAAAACCGCCGTTGGTTCGCCGGCAAGGACGCTGCCATCGACAAGGTGCATCTGGCCTACGGCGTGCGGTTCGGCGACGCCGAGCATCCGGTGCTGCTCAGCGAGATCGAAGTCACCAGCGGCGGCCAGACCCACCGTTATCAACTGCCGTTTGGCTTTATCTCAGAGGATCAGGTCGGCGCGGCGCTGCCTCAGCAACTGGCATTGGCCCGCGTGCGTCGGGTGCGTCAGGTCGGTTTGATTACAGACGCATTCAGTCTCGAAGCGTTTATCCGCGCGGTATTGCAGGGTATGCAGAACAACACGGTGCTCGAATCGGCGGACGGTCAAATCCGTTTCGCGCCAACGCCGCTGTTGGAGAAACTGGGGTTGGGCAGTGAGTCCGAGGTGCGTTATCTGTCGGCCGAGCAATCAAACAGTTCGGTGGTCGTTGGCAACAGCGTAGTCCTTAAGCTGATCCGCAAAGTCGCTTCTGGCGTACACCCGGAACTGGAGATGAGCGCTTACCTGACCGCTGCCGGATTTGCCAATATCTCCCCGCTGCTGGGCTCGGTGATCCGCCATGATGCGCAGGGCGAAGACAATCTGTTGATGATCGCCCAAGGCTATCTGAGCAATCAGGGCGATGCGTGGGAATGGACGCAAAACAACCTCGAACGAGCATTGCGCGATGAGCTGGCCGATGCCATGTCCGAGCAGGAACAGCATTACAACGCCTTGGGGGAGTTGAAGGATTTTGCCGGGATGCTCGGTCAGCGCCTGGGCGAAATGCATCAAGTGCTGGCGGCGCCGACCGACAATCCCGACTTTGCACCGCAAATCAGTACGGCCAAGGACATGCAGGCCACCGGCAAGGACGTCGCCGCTCAGGTCGAACAGGCGCTGAAACTGCTCAAACAGCATCAGGGCGAACTCAGCGCGGCGGATCAGAAGCGGGTTAAACGACTGATCGACGAGAAAAAAACCATCCTTGCCCATGTGCAGGATCTGGCGAAAAAAGCTGTCGGCGGTTTGCGGATCCGTGTCCACGGTGACCTGCATTTGGGTCAGGTGCTGGTGATCAAGGGCGATGCCTTTCTGATCGATTTCGAGGGCGAACCTGCACGGCCATTGAGCGAGCGTCGTGGCAAACACAGCCCGTACAAGGATGTCAGCGGTGTGCTGCGTTCTTTCGATTACGCGGCAGCCATGACCATCAACGTGCACAACGTCGACCACAGCGCCGAATCCGAAGCCTCACGTCATCGTGTGGCGGATCGCTATTTGCAGGAGGCGCGAGAGGCATTTGTTCAGGCATATCGCCGGGCGGCAGCTAGTCTTGATCATGCTTGGCAAGATCCTGAAGGCGCCGACGCCGCACTGGCGTTGTTCGGCCTGGAGAAGGCGGCCTATGAAGTGGCCTATGAAGCCGAAAATCGCCCCGCGTGGCTGCCCGTGCCGTTGCACGGTTTGTATGGGTTATTGACGGGGCTTAAACCCTTTTCCGATCTTGGTGGAGAGTAGTCATGAGTTTCTCGAACAAGGAACAGGGTCAAGTCAAAGACGCATTGCTGCCCACGGCGAAGGACATCGACGCCCTGGTCCGTGCTGAGCATCACGATCCGTTTTCCATTCTTGGCCCGCACGGCGATGGCGCCGGCGGACAATTCATTCGCGCTTATCTGCCCGGTGCGTTGAATGTTTCGGTGCTGGACAAAGAGACCGGGCAAGAGCGCGGCGCGCTTGAGCAGACTGAAACGCCGGGGCTGTTTGTCGGCCACTTCGATCAGACACGGCCGTATCAATTGCGTACCCGTTGGGCCGGTGGCGAGCAGGTGGCGGAAGACCCCTACAGCTTCGGTCAGTTGCTGGGCGAAATGGATTTGTATCTGTTTGCCGAAGGCAATCACCGCGACCTCAGTTCGTGCCTCGGCGCGCAACTGACCACCGTGGATGGCGTCGACGGCGTGCGGTTTGCCGTGTGGGCGCCGAATGCCCGACGGGTCTCGGTGGTGGGTGACTTCAACGTCTGGGATGGGCGCCGGCACCCGATGCGCCTGCGTCATCCGTCCGGGGTATGGGAGTTGTTCATCCCGCGCCTGCAAGCGGGGGAGTTGTACAAATACGAAATTCTTGGCACTCACGGGATTCTGCCGCTCAAGGCTGACCCGATGGCGCTGGCCACCAGCCTGCCGCCGGATACCGCGTCGAAAGTCGCCGCGCCGCTGCACGTCGACTGGCAGGATCAGGACTGGATGAGCAGCCGTCGCGAGCGGCAGCAACATTCGGCGCCGCTGTCTATTTATGAACTGCACGCCGGTTCCTGGCAGTGTGAACTGGACGATCTGGGTGAAGTAGCGCGCCAGTACACCTGGCCGGAATTGGCAGAGCGATTGATTCCGTATGTGAAGGAACTGGGTTTCACCCACATTGAGTTGATGCCGATCATGGAGCACCCTTTCGGTGGTTCCTGGGGGTATCAGTTGTTGTCGCAATTTGCGCCGAGCGCCCGTTACGGCACGCCGGAGCAATTCGCCGAGTTCATCAACGCCTGCCACCAAGCCGATATCGGCGTGATTCTCGATTGGGTACCGGCGCATTTCCCCACCGATACCCACGGCCTGGCGCAATTTGACGGCACCGCGCTGTACGAGTACGGCAATCCGCTGGAGGGTTTCCATCAGGATTGGGACACGTTGATCTACAACCTCGGGCGCACCGAAGTACACGGTTACATGCTGGCGTCGGCGCTGCATTGGTTGAAGCATTTCCACATCGATGGCCTGCGAGTCGATGCGGTGGCTTCAATGCTCTATCGCGACTATTCGCGCAAGGCCGGCGAATGGGTGCCGAACCGGCATGGCGGGCGGGAAAACCTTGAAGCCATCGATTTTCTGCGGCACTTGAACGACGTGGTCGACCTGGAGGCCCCGGGTGCACTGGTAATCGCCGAGGAATCCACGGCGTGGCCGGGCGTCAGTCAGAGCACGCAGCAGGGCGGTCTGGGCTTTGCCTACAAATGGAACATGGGCTGGATGCACGATTCGCTGCATTACATTCAGCAGGACCCGGTGTACCGCGCCCATCACCACAATGAGTTGAGCTTCGGCCTGGTCTACGCCTGGTCCGAGCGTTTCATTCTGCCGATCTCCCACGATGAAGTGGTCCACGGCAAACACTCGTTGATCGACAAGATGCCCGGCGATCGCTGGCAGAAATTCGCCAACCTGCGGGCCTATCTGAGTTTCATGTGGACCCATCCGGGCAAGAAGCTGCTGTTCATGGGCTGCGAGTTCGGCCAGTGGCGCGAGTGGAATCACGATCAACAGCTTGATTGGTATCTGTTGCAGTATTCCGAGCACAAAGGCGTGCAGAAACTGGTGGGCGACCTCAACCGTCTCTATCGCGAAGAGCCGGCATTGCACGATCAGGATGACGCGCCGCAGGGTTTCCAGTGGTTGATTGGCGACGATGCGATCAATAGCGTTTATGCCTGGCTGCGTTGGAGCAAGGACGGTAAACCCGTGCTGGTGGTGGCCAACTTCACCCCCGTGCCGCGTCATTCCTATCGTGTGGGTGTGCCGTTCGCCGGGCGTTGGAGCGAGTTGCTCAACAGCGACGCTGATACTTATGCCGGTTCCAACTATGGCAACGGTGGCGGCGCGTTTACCGAAGAAGTGCCTAGCCATGGCCAGGCGTTGTCGCTGGAGCTGAATTTGCCGCCGCTGGCGGTGTTGATCCTCAAGCCTGAGGGTTGATCCCACACCGAGTCGCTGCCTTCGCGAGCAAGCCCGCTCCCACAGAGGAATGCATTCCAGATGTGGGAGCGGGCTTGCTCGCGAAGGTGTCAGCTCAGACGCCGGGAAACCGAAGCCTCACCAACGCATCCGTACGCCGAGGCTGCCAATCAAGCCATTCAAATCATTGTCATCGACATCACTGCTGTAATCGGCACTCACATACAGGCTCACCGCCGGCGTCACCCGAGCCACCAGCCCCAGTCCCAACTCGACGGTCGATGATTTGCGGCTGCTGCTGATCTTGTCGACCTTATCCAGAGTCACCGTGCTGCCGGTATAGACCGTGTGCCAGAGATTGGTGCGCAGGTACGGCTCGACCGGCAGACCACTCAAGTCATAGCTACCTTTCAAGCGTGCTCCGACGCGGCCGCTCCAGGCTGAGAGGTCTTTGGACGTTGCGTGGCCTGAGCCAGCGTTGGGGGTGTCGAGGGTGATGCGCTGGTTGACCAATTGCGCCTGGGGTTCGATCACCCAGTTTTCACTCAAACCAATCGGGAAACCGCCTTCGACCGAGAACGTCATGGCGCTGCCTTCTGTGGCCTGCCGCGCACCTCGTTGATCGCGGCTGAATCCGCTGACTCGTCCACCGCTGGCCGACAAGTCGACGTGCCATCCCCGCGCACCGATCAGGCTGTAATAGGCCCCCAGGCGTTGGCCTTGCAAGTTGAGGGTGTCGGTGGTCGGGTCGGCCAGGGCGCGGCTGATGATTTGCCCATTGCCATTGGCTTGAATCTGGTTCGGACCGCCCATCAGGCCGATTTTCTGCGTAGGGCCGCCGCCGCTTTGCAGAGTCAGTACGGCGGGGCCCTTCCAGTCAGAGCCGCCGGGCATCGCGAAACCCGAAGACACCACATCGGTTTGCGCCTTTCGGGCACTTTGTCCGTAGAGCAGGTCCCAGGCGCCTGGCGCGAGTTCTTCGGTGATCAGCCTCGCAATTTGCCGATCAGATAGGGGATTGAACCGTTGCCGGTCCGGGGTGATGACCGTCGCAGGCAATGTGATGACGGGGACGTTCTCTCGATACCACGGTGTCGCTTCATCCGCCGCAGGGGCTGCCTGCGCCTCCATGGATGAGCACAGCAAGAGAAAACTCGAGACTGTGCAGAAAGTAATTTTGATCTCGCGTGGGGTGATTGAAGTTCTCATGGAGGCCTACCTTGCAAGCGCATGCGGCATCTCGATGTGGCGTCTCTCCTACCCCGAACGAGGGGCGACCGAATGGAGCGGGCAGATCCATGGCCGCTCGATTTCGCGAGTGTCCGATGGTTCGGCCCGGAGGGTTATTCCGGGGGTAGTAAGGTTGAGATAAGAAGAACCACAGGCATGCGTCAAGAAATTGATCGATGAGTGGTCGGTGTTATTTAGGTTTTGTAACTGTTTGTTTATTTGAATATAACCAAGTGGTTGTTTGTGTGGCTCGCGGCAGTGAAAACCCCGATGCAGAGGGAATGTATTGTTGACGGACGGTTTTTCGGTTGATCCAGGTTCCGACATTGCCGAACGCACCGCATAAACCGTTGCTGTCAATATTTCGAATATTGGCCGGATATCAAGGGCGTGAGTTACGACAATCGCCCGGAGCGAAACGTCCAGGTGAGTCATCACGCAGAGCCGAAAAGCAGGCTTGTCCGTTCGGCAGCTACAGATGCACTTCAACGGCCAGCGGCAAGTGATCCGACAGGTGCGTCCACGGCTTGTTGCCGAGGATCTGCGGGTCATGGCTGCTGGCGTTGCGCAGGTAGATCCGGTCCAGTCGCAGCAATGGAAAACGCGCCGGATAGGTTTTGGCAGGGCGGCCATGATGGCGCTCGAAGGCTTCGTGCAAATAGTCGCGCCGGGCGAGGGCGACGTTGCCGTGAAGCTGCCAGTCGTTGAAGTCTCCGGCGATGATCACCGGCGCGTCATCAGGCAAGGATTCAAGCAACTGGCAGAGCAGTTGCAACTGCAATTGGCGATGGCTTTCCAGGAGACTCAAATGCACGCAGACCGCATGGACTTCGGCATGCCCCGGCACATCCAGCACGCAGTGCAACAAGCCACGGCGCTCGGGGCCGGTGATCGACACGTCGAGGTTGCGGTACTCGCGGATCGGGTATTTGGACAGCAGCGCATTGCCGTGATGGCCATCGGGATAAACCGCGTTGCGCCCATAGGCGAAATCGCTCCACATGCTGTCGGCGAGAAATTCGTATTGCGAGGTTTGCGGCCATTCGTTGTAGCGGTTCGAATGCCGTTCGTGTTCACCCACTACTTCCTGCAAAAACACCAGATCGGCCGAAGTACTGCGTACGGCTTCACGCAACTCCGGAAGAATGAAACGTCGGTTGAGTGCGGTGAAACCCTTGTGGGTATTGACCGTCAGCACGCGCAGGCGATGGATGACTGAATCGCCGACGACGTGACGATTGGGGGCGCTGGACACGGTGACTCCTGTGAATCCTGAGTGCGTATTCATGCGACTGGTGGGTGGGGGTGGCGGTTCCTTCTGAATCAACACCGCCAACTAGTGTAGGAGCTGTCGAGTGAAACGAGGCTGCGATCATTTGGTCTTGTTGTTCTGGATCAAATGATCGCAGCCTTCGGCAGCTTCTACATCAGACGCGCAATCGAATCTGCCGCCCAACACATCCATGTGGCGGCTTGGCCTGGAATACTGGCGTAGGTGCATAGAGTTCGGAGGCAGCGGAGACTGGGGAAAATTGGAGAAAGCTCTGCGCGATGAGGTGCATCATCAGGCGCAGAGCCTGGAGTAGATTTGTGGGGATCCCTCAGGGGCTGGCCCCGTTTAACATGTATTGGCCATTCCAAAGCGTTGAGGATCGTAAACGAAGTATTCTTGGTTGTTTATAGAGATTGAATAAAAGGCGAAAAATAAACTCATCGCCTTTTGTTTTCTTTGTCAAGAGCGTCTCAATACAAGTAATTTGCATTGAGCTTCAAGTCATGGATCCATGGCAATAACTTTAATAGTGTCAGTGCCGGACGCATATAGGCGGTTGTTTCGATAGTCAACAGGCCCGCCCCCCGTTTCAAAAGGATATTTTTTCAAAGTCCGACCTCCGGCGGCATCAATCACAGTGCCCTCGCTATATGTTATTTGGGTTTCGCTAGTGTTAATGACAAATGCGGTTGCTTTAATTTCATTTAAAGGGCGGATTGTCCTGATGGGCTGCATTTGTAGAACATCAACAACTGTTATGGTTGGTGTCCAGGATAAAGTATTTCCAATTGCATAAGCGCGAGTTCCTGATGCATTAAAGTGCAATGTGTAAGGGCGGCTGTTAATGTTTATTCTGGCGACAGTTGAGTGCGTTTTTGTTTCAATGATAGCCAGTGTGCCAGCATTGCCAACCCAGATCACAATATATAAATATTCGCCATCAGGAGTGTAATCAATCATTTTGGTGTTGCTTCCTGCTTCAGTTATTTCGCGAGTAATTCTTTGCGTTGATATATCAACTATCGCTGCCTGAATATTGTAGAGGCTTGAATTTATACCGCCATATCCGACCGCAAGGGATTTGCCATCCGGACTCACCGCTAAATAATGGGGTGATTGATTTATCTTTATATCTCCAATAATCTTTAGATTGGTCGTGTCAATAATGGTGATATTTCCGCTTTGTGTGTATCCAATAAATAACTGCTTTCCATCAGGGCTTATGGCCATTCTTGGCCATGAGAGGGCGATAGGGGGAGTCTGAATATGATTTGAAACTTTCCTTGAAATCAGATCTACGACTTTAACCAAAGAAGCCGAGGGAACAAGGACATAAAGCGTAAGCCCGTCGGGGCTTAAAGCTTTTTCAGTGCCACCCGTTCCGATTGATATGTCCCCCTCAGAGATTGCGGGGAAGACCGTTACCTTCGCGGATGCTATTGCCCCTTCACTGACAGCATTCAGCGCGTACTCTCCAGGAACCATAGACGCCTGTACGCCCTTCACTATTACAAGGCCTTGCCCATCAGCTATGAATTCACGCTCCCCCCCAGTGCCATCGGCGAAAAACATTCCACTGGCGAGTGTCAATATTACAGGTGCCTCTGGACGAGGCGTGCCATCCAGTTTGCTTGCGAATATCTCAATATCTTTCAGCCGTCCTCCGGGTGACGATCGATAGGGCTGATTTATAAAAGAAAGTACATTCGCCGTTACATTCACCGTCCAGGCTTCGGAGGTCGCACCATCGCCATACAACGCCTTGGCTGTAAAACTGTGCGCCGCTACGCTCAGGCCTGTAACGGTTAATGTCCAGATCCCTGTTGCTTGATCCGTGTCGGGTTGACCTTTGGACGTGATCCCATCGAGGATATCGACTTTTTGGCCCTTGGCGGCACTGCCGGTCAGAGTCACGGCTGTTTCCGCGGTGGTGCCGCCGGGTGGGATTTCCACGCCGCTCGGCGAGCCTTTGACCGAGGTGATCGTCGGTGCTGTGGCGGCTATAACGGTCAGTAACCGAACATTCGAATACACCGGGCTTACGGCATACAGTGCCTTTGCATACAACCGGCGACTACCCTCTGGTACGGTGATGGTTTTCTCCCATTCGCCTGTTGTTTCATGTGCTGGCGCAGTCCCTTTGGACACGGCAGACGCACCGTTGCCATCAAAAATCTCGACGGTCTGGCCTTTGCTGGCCTTGCCTTTGAGTTTCAGCGTGGTGCTGATGGTGGACGTGCCCTCCGGCACTTCTTTATTGCTCGCATCCAGCACATTCACCAGCGTCGGCACCACTAGCTCTATCGACTTGATGCTGTAAGTTCGATCCGGAAACACCGTGGCCGTTGCCGGGTTGTCGCTCTTGTCCATCGACACCTTGTACTTGATTTTCAGCGTGGTGCCATGCCCGAGTTCTTTGAGGTAACTGTTGGCCAGTGCTGCGGGCCAGAAGCCCTGGCTGACCCACGTCGCATTGACATTGGCGTCTCCGCCGTTCCAGATTGTGAGGTTGTGAGGGCTGGCGTCGGCCTTCTGACCTTCCAGGCTCATCCAGACCTGTTGGCCCGCCTCGATCAGTGTGGAGCAACCCGTGAAGGGTCGCGTTTTTGCTGCCCAACGCGTTCACGTCCAGGACGTTGTTGGCATCGGCCTCGACGATCTTCGGCGGGATCAGCGCCGTCGCCGGTAGCGTCAGGATGTTCAGAGACAGCGGCAGGGAATTACTGGAGGCGCCATTATGTTCGATGACATAGATGACGGTCACCGGTTTGCCAAGGCTGTAAGCCAGGACTGATCGCGGCACCGCGATTTCCAGACCGGCGCTGACAAGCCGTTGAGGGCTGGTGTAGGTACCCGCAGCCGGTGTCTCGGCTGCGCCTTGCCAGATCACGTTCAGCTTATCGTCAGGCAGCAGCGAACCCTGCGGCACCAGCACCCGGACTTCCGGTTGGGTCGGACTGAAGTTGTTGCCGGTCTGGCCCTTGACGGTTGGGGCGGGCAACGTGAGGCGATTCAAATGCACGTCCACCGTCACTACATCCGACCAGGTCGGAGGGCCGGACGGATTGGTCAGATAGTCGACCACGCGGAATTTGAATTCGAAGTCGGAATCGTCGCCGCCTTGTTCCAGCTTCTCTTTAGGGATCGGGATCACCACGCTTTGCGGAACCGGCGGTAGGGGAGACGTGCTGTCTGGTGTCAATGTGTGGGTGACACGCGCGCCATTACAATAAATAGAAATCGTGTCGTACCAATTCATGTTCTTGTAGCTGACCGTGACCGAAACCTTGTTCGCTTGCTCGGGGCCGATGCTGGAGTGGCTGACGCTGAGGTTCAGGACCGGGGGCGTGTCGCCGGGTGGCGAGGTGCGGTGAAGCAGGATGAGTTCATCGGTGAAATCGCAGTTGCCGGAAGTACGTTTGACGCTGAACTTGATTTTGTTCAGGCCTTTTTGAAACCATTCCGGCGGAATGTAAAGTGGCGTGTTGTCAAGCTCCTTGCCTTTGGCAATAGTGGTGTCATCCGCCTTTTCATCGTTCAACCAAAGCGTGATTTTGTCGTTTTCTGATTGGTTGTCATACGCCAGCATGAGTATCTGAAATCCCTCTTCCTCACTCGCGTCGTCGAAGGCAACGCCACCGTGGACTCCCTCACTAGCAGGGACGAGGGGGATCATCTTGGGTGCTTTCGGAAGGGGCAGTGCCAAGGGGTCAATCGTGCGGGTGCTGGTCATCGCCATCTCCAGGCTGAATAGGAAAATGCCATGGCGACAGATGACGCTAATCAGCAATGTTTGTCACCTGTCAGATCTGACAGGTGCGCGCGGTTTCCGGACGAATGGTTACGCGGTCGGGAAGGGGAAAATCTTCCCTCAGACACACGGGTTAGCCCCTAGGGGAGCGGGCTTGCCAGCGATGAGGGTACGCAACTCAGCATCTGATTGGCTGACCCACCGCGATCGTTGGCAAGCCCGCCCACGAAAGATGTTGGCGAAGGTGCTACCTGTGGCCTTCAGACGAAAACGATTTCATAGGGCAAACGCATCCGTTCCAGAATCACCGGCGGCAGCATCGGCGCGATGCCAATCGCCGGTTCGCCCTTGAGCTGGCTGGCGTAGGCGTGGGTGGCGTGGCTTTTGCGCGCCACGGTCCAGGTGTCGAGGCGCAGTTTGCGTGCGCGATCCCAGGGGATCAGTTTTTGATCGCGCTCAGGCCAGTGCCACGCCCAGACCGGCACATCGTGGAAGGTCGCCCCGGCCAGTTCGGCGGCTTCGGCGGCAGCACGTCCGACCGCCTCATGATCGTCGTTGCCATCGCCGCGCCAGGTGCTGAATACCACGTCGCCGGGGCGCAGGTAACGGCCGATGAACCCGGCCAATTGGCTGTGCTGATCGCTCAGTGCGTTGTCGGTGAAACCGCCGCGTACCCATTTCAGGCTGTGCATGGGTAAGCCGAGGCGGCGCAGGGCTTCGACGCTTTCCTGCGGGCGGAACACGCTCAGGCGTTTTTCCGACCACTGTCGTGAACCGGGATGGCTGGCGCTGCCGTCGGTGATCGAGAGCAGTTGCAGCGGATGACCGAGGCTTGAGAGTAATTGCAGCAGGCCACCGCACGTCACCACCTCATCGCCGGGATGCGGGGCGATCACCACGGCGCGGGCACCGGGTGGCACCAGGCTGCGGGTGTTGATGACGGGAATGTTGTGCAGTTGCGGGGCGCTGTTCCAGATTTGCGCCGACGGGCTGTTTTCGATGAGCGATAACGGTTTCATGGGTGCGACGTCCTTGTGTTGTTTCGCCCTCAATCGTGCCCACAGCCATAAACCTGTGACGCGGCCGACCCGTGAAGGCTGGTTGATTGCCATGCGACGCTCCGAACCCTGGATTGCCGCGCAGCACAGTATTGCTCATGATGTGACGTTCGTCGCGCCACAGATCAATCTGATACGGTTTTTTTTATTACATCTGTGCCAGGTTTCGCAAGTAGTCGCCAAATCCACCCCGGGCCCGGCTGTCGAAACGAGCGCTGGTGTGGACTTGCGGACGATGGCTCCAGGCGATGTTCGCACCGGTCAGTTCCAGATCCCGCACCAGGTGCACATCTTCGTCGCACGCCAGCGGTTTAAAGCCTCCGGCCCACCGATAGGCATCGGCGCTGACGCCCAGATTGGCGCCATGAATATGCCGATGGCCCTCACTGGCCCGATAGTGCCGGTGATAGCGAATTTGCGCCGCTTCATCGAATGATTCATGCCAGTGCTCGACGGTGACCGTGCCACACACCGCATCCGCGCCCAGCCCGATTTGCGCCACCAGCCAGTCATCGGCGACGCGACTGTCGGCGTCGGAGCAGGAGATCCAGCGTGCCCCGCGCTCCAGCAGCACCTGAGCGCCGACGGCGCGGGCCTGACCGACATTGCGTGCGTCGATATTCAGGCTCAGCACCGGATAACCGCTGACAATCTGCGCCGAGCGGTCGGTACAACTGTCGAGCACCACCAACACTTCGACCCGCTCACCGGCGAGCAAACCGTGCCGGCTGGCGCGCATGGCCGCGCTCAGGCATTCGTCGAGCAGGTCTTCTTCGTTGTGCGCCGGGATCAAAATGCCAATCATCGCAAACCCTCCAACGCCGCCACCGAGCGCGGCTCGCGGCTCCATACTTCAAGAATGAAATCAGCCTCCTGATGCAGTGCCACGCGTGGCAGATTCAACTGCTCATGGATCAGGTCGTGAACCTGTCGGGCGTTTAGCGGACAGCCGTCGATGGGCGGGCGCCAGTGACAGGCGAGGAGTTGGCCGTCGGCGGTCAGGGAATCACTGATCCGGCGAATCACTTCTGTCAGATCCTTGCCGTCGAGGTAGTAGCCGATTTCGCTAAATACAATCAGGTCGAATTTTTCTTCCGGCCAGTCACCGGGCAGACGGTTTTGACGCACTTGGGCGTGGTCAAAAAGACTTAAACGGGTTCGCGCCAGTGTCACTGCCGCGCTGGCGGTGTCGCAACACAACAGTCGATCACAGCGCGTCGCCAGTTCGGCGCTCAGTTCGCCGTTCGCACAGCCCGGTTCGAAGATCGCCCGATAGTGCGCACGAGGCAGTGCGGCGAGGGTGATCGCCCGTTTGCGCTGTTCGTACCAGCGCTGACGAAATGCCCACGGGTCGTCGTTGCCGGCGAACAAGCCTTCGAAATAACGATCTTCAACGCTCATAGGAATACCACCTCGAAAGGTTGCAGTAAGCGGTCAAGCACATAGGGCGCCAATACCGGCGCGAGCCTTGCCTCGGGATCACCCTCCAATTGGCTGGCAAAGGCATGGACGGCGTGGCGTTTGCGGGCGATTTGAACCGGTGACAGGAGAATCTTGCGCGCCCGCTGCCAGGGCACCAGCGCGTCTTCGGGCGTTGCCCAGTGCCACGTCCATACGGGCAGTTCGTGGCACGTCGCGCCGACTCTGCGCGCTGCTTCAGCGCTGGCGCGGCCGACGGCTTCGTGGTCGCAATGACCGTCCTCGATCCACGTGGTAAAAATGACGTCATCGGGGCGCAGATGGTGTTCGATAAACGCGCTCAGCTCGGATTCTCGCGCCGCCACCTGCGTGTCGCTGAAACCGCCGCGCAGCCATTTCAAACGATGCATCGGCAGACCGAGGCGCCGCAGCGCTTCAGCGGACTCCTGTGGCCGGATCACGCTCAGGCGCTCCACCGGCCAGCGCGTGGAACCGGGGTGGCTGGCGCTGCCGTCGGTGACCGAGATCAGTTGTAACGAGCGGCCGGCAGCGGCGAGCACTTGCAGCAGGCCGCCGCAGCCCAGCACTTCATCGTCCGGGTGCGGCGCGACAATCACCGCGCGAGCCCCCGGAGGTACCAGACTGAGGATATTGATGCTTTGCATATCGGCCAGATGCTGTGAACTCTGCCATTGCTGCAAGGACGTGCCTTGGCCGACGATGGGATTGGTTTTCATAGCGCCCATGCTCCGTCAGGTTGCGCGGCAACCATTTGGCCGAGGGCGGCGAGGTCCCGTTCGGCGTGGCTTTGGCGCAGGAACACCGGCAAATCGGCGATCAACCGGGCGAAGTGCCGATCCTTGCAATATGGCCCGGCCCCCAAGGCGCGGCCGACTTCGCGGATCACCTGTTCGACAGACTGTTCAACCACGGCCCGGGCACGCCGGGCCAGCAGTTGGGTATCGGCTTGCGGATGCGCGTCGATCTGCAGGGCGCTGAAACGCAAGACATCGGCGGCTGCCTGCAAGGCGCTATCGACCGCGCCCAGATGGGCGAGGGCATGCGGCTCCTGCCGTTGCGCACATGGCTGGCGCAGGCGTTCGGCAATCTGCCGCGCGGCGCCGTACCAGCAGGCAGCAATGCCGATCCCGCCTTGCCAGAAACCCGGTCGTTGCAGGTAATCGCCGGGATTGCCGATGGCTTGAGCTTCGGCGCCGTCGAACAGCACCTCGACACTGCCCGTGGCGCCCATGCCCACCGCCTGCCAGCCTTGATCGGTGATGGTCACGCCGGGTTGATCGAGGGCCACGGCAACCAGTTGCTGCTGATCATCAGCGTCCCACGCGGTGAGCAGCGCATGGCTGAGTACCGCGGCGCCGGAACACCAGGCCTTGCGGCCGTTCAGTTCCACCATATGCCCGGCGGGTCGCACCTGCACCCGCGCTTGCGGCGGTTCTGCCGCCCACATGCCCCACGTGCTGCCGGGCGTTGGCGCGCCTGCCAGTTGCTCGATGATCGCTAACGCGTCGGTGTGGCCCTCGTAAAGTTTGCACAAACCCAGATCATGCCCACCAACATCGGCCAGACGCTGAAATCGCTCCAGCGTGCTGCCGCTGCCGGGTAACGGCAATCGGTCCAGCCCGGCCTCGACCAACGCCCGCAGGCACAGGCCGAGCGAGGCTGTGTCTGCGTAGTCCGGCGGACGGCGAGCGAGATAGCTTTGCAAGTCCATGTCAGTCTTCTTCTTCGCGTTGCAATTCAAACAGCAGCAGTGAACGGCCAGTGACCGAGTATTCATGACCGAACTCGAAGCGTTCCTGGCCACGAATCGACGGTTGATTGGTATCGACCATGCACGTCCAGAAACTGCCCTCAGGAACCTCCGGCAAGGTGAAGTTGACGATGTCGTGGTGCGCGTTGACCACCAATAGCAGCGTCGCATCAGCACCTTTGCGACGGATGCCGGTTTCCTGTGCGCGGCCATCGAGCAGCATGCCCAGGCAGCGGTTGTGCGCGTCGTGCCAATGCTCGGTGGTCATCTCGGTGGCGTCCGGCGCGAGCCAGGTCACGTCTTTGACGCCGATGTCCTCGTTGTACTCGCCGACCAGAAAACGTCCACGGCGCAGGATCGGATACGCCAGACGCAGCTTGATCAGACGTTTGACGAATTTGAGCAACGCCTGGCCGTCTTCGCTCAAGTCCCAGTTGACCCAGCCGATCTCGCTGTCCTGGCAATAGGCGTTGTTATTGCCGTCCTGGGTTCGGGCGAATTCGTCACCGGCAACGATCATCGGCGTGCCTTGGGCCAGCAGCAGGGTGGCGAAGAAGTTGCGCATCTGCCGGTGGCGCAGGGCGTTGATGTCAGGGTCGTCAGTCGGGCCTTCGACGCCGTGGTTCCACGACAGATTATTGTTGCTGCCGTCCTGATTATTCTCGTCGTTGGCTTCGTTGTGTTTGTCGTTGTACGACACCAGATCGTTGAGGGTGAAACCGTCGTGAGCGGTGATGAAGTTCACCGACGAATACGGCCGTCGTCCGCGCTGGTTGAACATCTCACCGGAAGCGGTCATGCGGCTGGCAAAGTCGGCCACTTGGCCGTCGTCACCTTTCCAGAATGCACGCACGGTGTCGCGGAACTTGTCGTTCCACTCCACCCACCCCGGCGGGAAGTTGCCGACCTGATAGCCTCCGGGGCCACAGTCCCAGGGCTCGGCGATCATTTTTACCTGACGCAGCACCGGATCCTGGCGGCAGGCAACAAGGAAGCTGTGACGCTCGTCGAAACCGTCGTGGTAGCGGCCCAGAATGGTCGCCAGATCGAAGCGGAAACCGTCGACATGCATTTCGCTGGCCCAGTAGCGCAGCGAGTCGGTGACCATTTGCAGCACGCACGGGTGGCTCAGATCCAGCGTGTTGCCGGTGCCGGAATCGTTGATGTAGAAGCGTTTGTCATCCGGCATCAAGCGGTAGTAGGAGGCGTTGTCGATGCCGCGCATCGACAGGGTCGGGCCTTGTTCGTTGCCCTCGGCCGTGTGGTTGTAGACCACGTCAAGGATCACTTCGAGGTTGGCTTCGTGCAGGTGCGCGACCATCTCCTTGAATTCGGCGATCTTGCCGCTGGCCAGATAGCGCGGGTCGGGGGCGAAAAACGCGATGCTGTTGTAGCCCCAGTAATTGGTCATGCCCTTGTGCAGCAGGTGCTGGTCATTGACGAACGCGTGGATTGGCAAAAGCTCAACGCTCGAAACCCCGACACTGCGAATGTGCTTGAGCACATCGTCGTTCATCAGCCCGGCGAAAGTGCCGCGTACGTTTTCCGCAACCGAGGGGTGCCGCATGCTGATGCCGCGCACGTGGGTCTCATAAATAATGGTCTTGTCCCACGGCACGCTGACGCGCTGGTCGTTGCCCCAGGTGTGCGCCGGGTCGATGACTTTGCACTTGGGCACGAAGGGGGCGCTGTCGCGTTCGTCGAAGCTGAGGTCGGCGTCGGGGTGGCCGATGGTGTAGCCAAAGAGCGCCTCCGACCACTTGAGTTCACCGACCAGCTGTTTGGCGTACGGGTCGATGAGCAACTTGTTGTGGTTGAAGCGGTGGCCGTTGGCCGGGTCATACGCGCCGTAGACACGGTAGCCGTAGATCAGCCCCGGATGTGCGTCGGGCAAGTAGCCGTGGTAGATCTCGTCGGTGTATTCCGGCAGTTCGATGCGTTCTAGCTCGACTTCACCGGCGTCATCGAAAATGCACAGTTCAACTTTGGTGGCGTTGGCGGAGAACAGGGCAAAGTTCACCCCCAAACCATCCCAGGTCGCGCCGAGCGGGAAGGGCAGGCCTTCGCGGATTCTCGAGGGTTCGGCGTGCTGTGTGGGCTCGGCTTTCTTTGGATGGGTCATGATTGCTCCTGCAAAACAGATGAATTCTGGGCTGACACGCGGGGTTGTGCATGTTTCTTGAGGGCGAACGCCCCCTCTGTGGCGAGCAAGCCCGCCACAGGATCATTGAGTTCAATAATCGCGAGAGCGTCAGTTCGCCGGAGGCTTGCGCGGTGCGCGCGGCTTTTTCTCGGCGGTTTTTTCGCCCGGCGGGACGACTTTTGCGGCGCTCGCTGGCTTGGCTTTGGCCGGGGTTTTGGGCTTGGCTGCCGGCGCTTTCACCTCGGCGGTCTTGGCAGCAGTTTTGCTGCCGGCAGCCTTCGGCGATTTCTTCGGTGCCAGCGCTTCAGCCTCGGCCAATTTACGCGCCATCTCCCAGTGACGCGCTTCATGACCTTCGGGTTTACCTTCGGATTCCCAGATCTGATAGGCGAATTCGCGGATGCGTTTATCGTCGGTGCTCATCGTAATGCTCCTGAACTGAACTCGTGCTTACGTTAAGTGTTGGATAAAGAGATTCACCGGGACATCCCCCAGCGCGTCGCTGACATTCAGCTCCCTGTTTTTTGTGACTGCGCTGCTTGAAAAAAGTCCCTTCAGGTTTGCGTCAGAGGCGGCGAACGGTAAAACCACCCGAGTGTCGCCCCAGCGCAGCGCATCGACCTGAGGTACAGCACTGTTTTCCAGCAGTGTTGCGCAACGGATCGGCACGATCACGATGGCCTGCCTGTCCTCATGCTCGCGGGCAAACGCGAGTACGTTGTGCGCCTGGCTGCCCAGTACCTCAAGGGCCTGGTATGCGCCACGCCGAAACAGCTCCGCGTGTTCAGCGCGCAGGTTCAGCACTTGAGCGATCAAGGCTTGCTTGATACGCCCGTCACGCCAATCGGTCAGCAGCGCCGAGGTCGGCGCGGGTGCCGGCAAGGCCTGCTCGCGAGCGGCGTAATCCACCGGCCGGCGGTTGTCCGGATCAACCAGGCTGAAGTCCCAGAACTCGTTGCCTTGATACAGATCCGGCACCCCCGGTACCGTCATGTGCAGCAAGGTTTGCGCCAAGCCGTTGAGCGCGCCGGCAGCAGCGATGCTGTTGACGGTCTTGCTCAGTGCAGCGCGCAGCAACTCACCTTCATCGCCGGTCAGCAGTTTTTCGGTGAACGCCTGCGTGGCGTTTTCATAGGCTTCGTTGGGCGCGCTCCAACTGCTTTGCAGCTTGGCCTCGCGCAGGGCTTTCTGTTGCCACTGCCAGATGCGTTTGGCGTAGTCGGCGAAACCGGCCTGATCGTCATCCTGTAAATCCAGCGGCCAGCTACCGATCAGCGCCTGGTAGAGGATCAGTTCGTCGCCGGTCGACGGCATTTGATCATCAAGGCGCACCGGGCGGGCGAGGGCGCGCCACAACTCGATCTGTTCGGCGTACCAGTGGCTGCGCTCGCTCAGCACCGCGAGGCGTGCGCGGGTGTCTTCGCCGCGTTTGTGATCGTGGGTGGCGGTGGCCAGCAGGTTGTCGGGAAACTCGGTCAGGCGTTGCTGATTGATCGCATGGAAATCACTGACCGGTGCGCTGAACTGTTCGGTGTTGTAGCCCACATCATTGCGCGACAGCAGCACGGCTGAGCGGTACAGCGCAGTGTCTTCCACGGCTTTGGCGGCCGCCGGTGACGTCAGTTGCTGAAAGCGTACGCAGGCATGCTTGAGGATTTTGCGCGAGCGCCCGCGGGGCTTGCGTCGCCACGGCGTGCCACCGAGCCAGGCCGCCACGCAGTCAAGCACCGGCCAGTCGCCTTCGCCCAGCGTCTGCCGGGCACCGTCCATGGCATGCTGGAAAATTTCATCGTCTTGCGCCGAACGACCCATCGCGCTGATGTAGGTGCGATACACCGGGAAATGCACGATCAACGCCTGCAAGACCCGGCGGATTGCGCCGAGGGTCAAGTCGCGGGTCATCAGGTCATCGCGGGCCACTTGCAGCAACGCCTGAGCGACGCTTTCGCAATCGCTGGCCAGCGAACCGTTGAGGATCTGCTGACGGGCAAGCTGCGCCTCTTCGATAAACGCAGCCGGGCGTTCGGTGCGCCGCTGCCACAGCTCACCGAGCACGTGTTCGCCATCCGGATCGTGTTGCAGCAGGGACAACTGATTCATGAACTCATAACCGGTGGTGCCGTCCACTGCCCAGTCGCGGCGCAGGGTTTCGCCGGCACCCAGGATTTTCTCGACGTAGATTGGCAAATGCCTTCCCGGCGCCAACCGATCCAGACGTCGGCGCAGCTTGCGGCAATAACCGCGTGGGTCGGCGAGGCCGTCGATGTGGTCGATGCGCAAGCCGTCGACCAACCCCTCGGCGACCAACTGGAAGATTTTGCCGTGGGTGGCCTCGAACACGGCCGGCCGTTCGACACGCAAACCACCGAGCTCGTTGATGTCGAAAAAACGCCGCCAGTTGATGTCATCCGCGGCGGTGCGCCAACTGGCCAGGCGATAACTCTGGCGCTCCAGCAACTCATGCAGCTTGTGAAAGCCTTCTTCGGTGGTGGAGTCGTAATGCGCCAGATGGCTGTGGATGGCTGCCAGTGTCCGCGGATCACTCGCTCGCTGTTGCAACTCTTCCTTAAGTGGAGCCGCCAGCGAATGGGCGTCGGTTTGATAGCTGAGGGCACTGAAACGATCCGCGAGGGTTTTCAGTGTTTCATCAGGCTTGAGCAGCTCGCCGTAATCATTCGGGCAGATCGGGAAGTGATGGTCGTAATGCTCGACGTGGAAGCTGCCGGTTTGTGCGTTGAAATGCAGCTTCAGGGTGCCTTCCTGCAACGCGACGCCGTAATCGCTGCCCAGAAACGGCAGCAGCAACTGGCCTTCCATCAGCGGGTCAGGCGAGTGCCATTGAATGTCGAAAAATTCCCCATAGGGACTCAATCGCCCCCATTCCAGCAGGTCGAGCCACCACGGGTTGTCGCTGCCACCGACGGCCATGTGATTGGACACGATGTCGAGGATCAAGCCCATCTTGTGTTCACGCAAGGTGCTGACCAGGTGCCGCAGGGCTGGTTCGCCGCCCAGTTCCGGGTTCACTTGAGTCGGGTCGACCACGTCGTAACCGTGCATGGAGCCTGCCCGCGCGGCGAGCAGCGGCGAAGCGTAAATATGGCTGATGCCGAGCCGGGCGAAATACGGCACCAGGGGCACCGCGTGTTCAAGGGTAAAACCTTTGTGAAATTGCAGTCGCAGGGTGGCGCGTAGCGGTTGGATGAGCGTTTGATTCATTGGTCACGCTCGGCAGCCTGAAGACGTGCACACGCCAGGAGTTCCAGACGTCGCGCGGCATCTGCGCCATCGAGCAACGTTTCGCTGTTGCCCGGCAAGCGCCGCGACCAGTTGGGGTGGGTATCGATCGTGCCGGGCAAGTTCGCCTGCTCATTGATGCCCAGCGCATCTTCCAGAGGCAGCAACACCAGCGGTGCGCGGGTATGGCCGAGGAAACGCACACTGGCATCGATTACTTGGTCGGCCTCGTGGGACTCCTCTCGAAAATTCTGCGGGTCCTGGCTCAACGCGCTGCGCAGGCCTTCGCGTTCACGTTGACGGTGATGACGCCATTCGATTTCGCCATTGGCGTCGACAAAACCCAATCGCGCATTCCAGTCGATGTCGCGACCATGCCACCAGCCATTGAGTGTCGGCAGGTCATGGGTGCTGGTAGTGGCCAGCGCATTGTCCGGCCAGTCGAGGATCGGTTTGAAACGGGTGTTGTCCTGTTCGAACAGCAGCACGCGCATGCCCAGAATCGAGCGAGCGATGAGTTTTTCCTGAAGCCCCTCCGGTACGGTGCCGAGGTCTTCACCGAGCACGATGGCTTGATGGCGATGGGATTCGAGGGTCAGCAGGCGCAGCAGGTCGTCGACCGGGTAATACAGGTACGCGCCGTCGGCCGGCGCCGCGCCGTTGGGGATGACCCAAAGACGTTGCAGGCCCATGACATGATCGATGCGCAGGCCGCCAGCGTGGGCAAAGTTGGCGCGCAGCATTTCGATGAACGCACGAAAACCATTGCGGATCAGGCCTTCGGGGGAAAACGCGGAAATCCCCCAGCCTTGTCCTGCGCGATTGAGGATATCGGGCGGCGCACCCACGGTCAGTGAAGCGAGCAGTTCATCCTGAAAACTCCAGGCTTGGCTGCCGGCGCCGTCGGCACCCACCGCAAGGTCAGCGATCAGGCCAATGCCCATACCGGCGCTGCGGGCGGCGCTTTGTGCGCGCTCAAGCGAGCGGTGGATCAGCCATTGGCAGAAGGCGAAGTAGGCGATGCGTTCGGCGTATTCCTCGGCAAAGGCTTCCAGGGCAGCGCCACGCGGGTCGTGCCAGTGCTCGGGCCATTCGCGCCAGTCGAGGCTTTCGCCACGGGCGGCGCGCATTTCCTGGATCGCTTCAAAGCGGCAGTGGTTTTCCAGCGCTTCGCCACCGGCATGACGGAAACTGGCAAAGTCCGGATGCAAGGGGTGCTCGCCGGCGACAAAGCCTTCGTACAGCGCTTGCAGCAATTGCTGTTTGGCGTCGGCGGCGGCTGGCCAGTCGATCAGTTTCAGGTCTTGCAGTTGCGTAAATTGCTCAGCCAGACCTGCGGCGTCGATGGCATCACGCACGGCGCGCTCGCCGAGAATCGCCCCCGGTGCGGCGTACAGGGCGTTAAGGAACAGGCGACTGGATGGCGAATAAGGACTGTAGCGTCCGGTGTCGGCGCTGAACATCGCGTGCAGCGGGCTGATCGCCAAGGCTTCGGCGCCCCGTTCACCGGCCACGCGAGCGAGTGCTTCCAAGGCTTGCGTGTCGCCGAAGCCGCCGTCACCTGGGCGGCGCAACGAATACAGTTGCACGCTCAGGCCCCACACACGCGGGATCGGATTGTCCACCGCATCGCCGACGCTGAAGCAGCGTTCGGGGGCGACGGCCAGCGTGAAATATTGATCGCCGATGTGCACTTGCTGATAACCGACCGGAATCAGCCCGGGCAGTATCGCTTGCGCATCCAGTTTCAGGTTCAGTCGCGAACCGTCTTCGAGATGAATCTCACAAGGCGTTAGAGGTGCGAAATAGCGCGCCAGATCAACGCCAGCGCCGACATCGCTGGTCAGCAACGGGGGCAGGTGACGGTCTTGCTGGACTTGTTGCAGTTCAAGCAGGCTGGCGTCGATTTCCTGCGTCGTACTGGCAGGGTGGCCGAGCCCGATCAGGACATTGCGCAACACCGCCGGAGCGACTTTTTGCGGGCGGCCGTTGGCGTCGATCCAGTCGACGGCAAGGCCGGCGCGGCTTGCAAGAATTTCCAGTTGCGCATCGCTCATAGGCGCTCTCCATCCAGAGGTTGCAAAGGGGTTGCGGCCGTGAGGCTGACGAGCGCGCAATACGGGGGCAACAGGCCCTCATCCGATAACTCGACGGCACCGGGCTGTTGAAACAGCCACACCGCGTCGGTTCGTGGAGGGTTGACCACCGCCGTATTGCTGAGGTTCAGGTCAATTCGCAGTTCGCTGCCATTGCCCAGGCGCCAGCGTGCGCTGACGGCGCCGTGGCCGAGCAGGTGCGCGCCCAACGCTTGCGTCCCGGGAAGGTGGGGAATGATGTGCTGATGGCGCAATTGCAGGAGTTGCCGATACAGCGCGAGGGTGTCCTGCTGTTTGGCAGTACCGTTGCCTGTCAAACGTGGCTGTGAAGCGTGGAAGGTTTGCAAGGCGTTGGGATCGGGAATTTGCTCGCGCTTGTGTGGGTCGGTGAAGGCGCTGAACGCGGCAAACTCGTTGCGCCGGCCTTCGCGCACCAACTGCGCGAGTTCGTCGTGATGGCTGGTAAAGAACAGGAACGGCTGCTCGGCGGCAAACTCGTCGCCCATGAACATCAGTGGAATCATCGGTGACAACAGCAGCAACACGGTGGCCGCTTGCAGTGCACGCGGATCGGCGAGCTGATGCAGACGTTCGCCGAAGGCGCGGTTGCCGATCTGGTCGTGGTTCTGCAAAAACAGCACGAACGCGGTGGAAGGCAAATGTTCGCTCGGCTCACCCCGGGGTTCGCCATGGCGAGTGATATGCCCCTGGAACACGAAACCCTGGCTCAGACAACGCACCAGTTGCTCGGTGGGTTGTTGGGCGTAGTCGGCGTAATAGGCGTCGGTTTCGCCGGTCAGCAGCACATGCAGGGCGTTATGGCCGTCGTCATTCCACTGCGCATCGTAATTTTCTTCCAGCAGGCTGGACTGATTCAGCTCGTTTTCGACGGTCAGCCAGACATGGCGACTCGGGTCGATTTGCTGGCGTACCTGCTGGGCCAGTTCGGGGAGGAAATCCGGACTGTCTATGGCGTGTACCGCGTCCAGACGCAAGCCGTCGAAACGGTATTCGAGCAGCCACATCAAGGCGTTTTCGATAAAGAAATCACGGACCTCGGAACGGCGAAAGTCGATCGCTGCGCCCCATGGCGTGTGTTTGTCTTCGCGAAAGAATCCTTTGGCGTAGCGGTGCAGGTAATTGCCGTCCGGGCCAAAGTGGTTGTAAACCACATCCAGAATCACAGCCAAGCCATGGCCGTGAGCGCTGTCGATCAAATGTTTGAGTTGTTCCGGGGTGCCGTAGGAGGCTTGCGGCGCGTAGGGCAGGACACCGTCATACCCCCAGTTTCGCGCACCGGGGAATTGCGCCAGCGGCATCAGTTCAATGGCCGTGATGCCCAGCGCGGCGAGGCGCTCCAGATGTTGCTCGACTTCAGCGAAACCGCCGAGCGCACCGACGTGCAACTCGTAGATCACCGCCTCGCTCCAGGGCCGGCCGTGCCAGGTGCTGTGTTGCCATGGGTAGGCGAGGGGGTCGACCACCACGCTCTGGCGATCAAGGTCGCCATCCTGCGCTCTGGAGGCCGGGTCCGGCACCTCCAGTTCGCCATCGATGTTGTAGCGGTAACGGCTGCCTGCCGCGCAGCGGGTCTGGATCACAAACCAGCCATCGGCCTGAGGCAGCATCGGCACAGAACGTCCGTCTTCGAGTTCGACACTGACGTAAAACGCATCCGGCGCCCATAGCGCGAACTGCGTGTGTTCGGCATCCAGCATGATTGCGCCGTGGGGCCAGGTTTCTTGGGTCCGTAACGGCATTGTTGAAACTCCCTGATTATTTGTGGACGGCTTTACCCAGCGCCTTGGCGACCAGTTGTTCATACAGTTCAGCGTAGGGTTCAACCGCTTTGCACCAGTTGAAAGGCGCGGCCATGGCTCGGCAACGCATGGCGTTGAGCAGCTCCGGGAAGGCGAACACCTTGAACGCGCGGCTCAGGGCCTCGCGATAGCTGTCTGGTGTGGATTCGTCGAAGAGGAAACCGGTGACGCCGTTCTCGATGGTGTCGGCCAGTCCGCCAGTGTTGCGCGCCACCGGCAGCGAGCCGAAGCGCTGGGCGTACATCTGGCTCAGGCCGCACGGTTCGTACCGTGATGGCATCAGCAGGAAATCACTGCCGGCAAACATCCGGCGGGCGTCGGTTTCGTTAAAGCCGATCCGCACGCCGATCTGGCCGGGAAAGCGCAGTGCCAGTTCGCGCATGGCTTGTTCTTCCTCCGGTTCGCCACGACCGATGATCGCGATCTGGCCGCCGTTCTGCACGATGAACTCCGAGACGGCTTCGGTCAGGTCCAGACCTTTCTGGTAAACCAGGCGCGATACGACCGCGAACAGCGGCCCTTCGGAGTGGTCCAGACCGAACAGCTCGCGAACATGCGCGGCATTGACCGCTTTGCCTTCCCAATCGCCAATGGCGAAAGGTGCAAACAGGTGCGGATCGGTGGCCGCATCCCAGCTCTCGTCAATGCCGTTGGGGATGCCGCTGAGCAAACCTTGCTGGGTCTTGGCGGCAAGAAATCCGTCGAGACCGCAACCGAAGTCCGGGGTGGTGATTTCCTGCGCGTAAGTGGCGCTGACCGTGGTGATGTGGCTCGAATACGCCATACCGGCCTTGAGGAACGACATCTTGCCGTAGAACTCCATGCCTTCCTGTTGCAGGGCATGGTTGGGAATGCCCAGTTCCGGGCAGGAACCCAGGCTGGTTACGCCTTGGTAGGCAAGGTTGTGAATGGTGAACAGCGTCGGCGTGCGTTGCCCGCGCCAATGCATATAAGCGGGTGCCAGTCCGGCCGGCCAGTCATGGGCGTGCACCAGATCCGGGCGCCAGTGGATTTGCGCGAGGTTGGCGGCGATGTCCGCAGCGGCCAGACCCAAGCGGGCGAAGCGAATGTGGTTGTCCGGCCAGTCGCGGCCGTTGTTGGCGCCGTAAGGCGAACCTTCGCGCTCGTAAAGTTCGGGGCAGATCAACACATAGATCACCAGCCCGTCAGGCATGTCCATGCGACCGATCTTGCACGGTGGCAGTGCGGCATGGCCACCCAGTTCGCCAATGATGTGAATCGGGTTTTCGCTGTGCATCACTTGCGGGTAGCCGGGGATCAGCACGCGCACATCGTGCAGATGTGCCATGGCGCGGGGCAGGGCGGCGGAAACGTCACCCAGACCGCCGGTCTTCACCAGGTCGGCGATTTCCGAGGTCACGAACAACACTTTTTTCTTGTTGGGATTCTGACTCGCTACCGGAGCCAGCGTCTTGGTGCCGGGGGCGTTGATCGATCGGCTGCCGGGAACGCTGACGGTGCTCGATTCACCTATCGATTGCTGAGCACGTTCTCCCTGAATATCCAATGCCGCACTGATCATATGAATCTCCCGTTTTGTTGATCTGATTCTTGTCTTTAGCAGGCGATGTCCATGGCCAACGTCCTGTGGCCGGGCGCAAACGCACCACGCATCGCTGAGCAAACGCTACCCGACACGCGCAAGCAGAATGGGTGAAGAGGCCATTGCAAGGAATGAACCAGCCGCGTTCCCCTGCCTTTCAGATGACCCACCGCCGTCAGCAAAAGTTTCGATTATTTTGCGGGTGTGTGACCGGCAGGTTTTGACCCGCGAAAACCAGTCTAGGCCAGATCCTAGAGCGGGCCACAACAAATGGCTAAATTGTTCGACAATCGGTTTCCTTTAATGAAAACCGTGATCAGGCAGGGTAAACGCACCGACGAAGTGCAGGTTTTTTTGCGGGGAAGAGCCAAAACAGTGACTGGTCGGTCACGAATGTGTGCTAGCGGAAAGGCGGGACGCACTGTTGTGGTGCGGGCAATTTGTAGCAGGGGCTTTCATGGCCCCTTCGCGAGCAAGCGCTCCACTGGTGATCAGTCGGACACGCATCATTGTGGGCGCAGGCTTGCTCGCGAAGACGCAGGCTGGAGCAACGCAGCCCTCGGACTCAATTCAGTAATCGAAGGGGCGCTCCTGCCGCCCAGCCCTGAATATCCTCGAACATCTGTGAAAAAAACCGCTCATAGTTCTGCCGACTGACATACCCCACATGGGGCGTGGCGAGCACATTGTCCAGCGTGCGAAACGGGTGCAACGCCGGTAACGGTTCTTGCTCGAACACATCCAGCGCGGCCCCGGCGATCTGTCGCTTGTGCAAGGCTTTGATCAACGCTGACTCGTCGACGATCGGCCCGCGTGCGGTGTTCACCAACAGTGCTGTCGGTTTCATCCACGCCAACGCTTGCGCATCGACCAGCCCGCGACTGCGGTCGCTGAGCACCAGGTGCACCGACAGCACATCGGCCTGTTCGAACAGTTGCTGCTTGCTGACATACGTCACGCCCGCCTGTTCGGCGCGCTCGGCGGTGAGGTTTTCGCTCCAGGCGATGACCCGCATGCCAAACACCTGGCCGAACTGCGCCACACGCAGGCCGATGCTGCCCAGGCCGAGAATGCCCAGGGTCTTGCCATGCAGATCGCCACCCAGCCCTTTTTGCCAGGTGCCGGCGCGCAACGAGTTCGCCTCGTTCACCAGGTTACGGGTCGCAGCCATGATCAGCGCCCAGGTCAGTTCCGGTGCCGCGTGTTTATAGCTGTCGGTGCCACAAACCTTGATACCCAGTTTTGCTGCCGCCTGCATGTCCAGCGCCGCGTTGCGCATGCCGCCGGTGACCAGCAACTTGAGCTTGGGCAATCGCTTGAGCAAGTCTTCGTCGAACCGGGTGCGTTCGCGCATCACGCAAATCACCTGGTACTTGCCCAGACGTTCGGCCAGCGTGGCGTTGTCCGCCGGATACTCATGCTCGAACGTCACCTCACCGACGCTATCGAGGGCGGACCAGTCGACCACGTCTCGGGCTACGTCCTGCCAGTCATCGATCACTGCAATCTGCACCGCCATCAGCCTTACCTCATCAACGAACGGGATTGTTTTTGCCCAGCCAGCTCAACAGCGCTTTGTGAAACTGCGCGGGTTCTTCCATTTGCGGCGCGTGGCCCATGCCGGGAAACTCCACCAGCGTCGACTGCGGGATCAGCTTGGCCACCTGTTTGCCGAGCTCCTCATAGTGGCCGATTTTCGCTTTCACTTCGGGCGGCGCGATGTCCTTGCCAATGGCGGTGGTGTCGCTGGTGCCGATCAGCAACAGGGTCGGCATCTTCAGGTTTTTGAATTCGTAGTACACCGGCTGGGTGAAAATCATGTCGTAGATCAGCGCCGAGTTCCACGCCACTTGGGTTTTGCCCGGGCCTTTGTTCAGACCGGCGAGCATGTCCACCCAACGGTCGAACTCGGGTTTCCAGCGACCCTCGTAATAGGTCTTGCGTTCGTACTCGCGGATGCCTTGGGCACTGACGTTCAGTTCGCGCTGGTACCACTGATCCACGGTGCGATAGGGCACGCCGAGGGCTTTCCAGTCTTCCAGGCCAATCGGGTTGACCAGCGCCAGTTGATCGACCTGTTCCGGGAACTGCAGCGCATAACGGGTGGCGAGCATGCCGCCGGTGGAATGGCCAAGCAGGGTGGCTTTCTGGATGCCCAGCGCTTTGAGCAATTGGTGAGTGTTGGTCGCCAGTTGCTGGAAACTGTACTGATAGTTGTCGGGTTTGCTGGACGTGCAGAAACCGATCTGATCCGGCGCGACCACCCGATAACCCGCCTCGCTCAAAGCCTTGATCGAGCTATCCCAGGTGGCGCCGCAAAAATTCTTGCCGTGCATCAACACCACGGTGCGACCGTTGGCTTTGCCGTGGGCGGCGACGTCCATGTATCCCATCTGCAGGGATTTACCCTGGGACTGGAAGGCGAAGTGTTTAAGCGTGTAAGGGTATTCGAAGCCTTCCAGTTGCGAGCCGTATTCGGGGCCTTCGGGCGCAGGCGCTGTTTCGGCCTGGGCGATCAGTGGCAGCGCAGCGCTCAAAAGCAGGCTGGGCAGCCAGCGGGAAAACGTAACGGGCATGGGTGCAAACTCCAGTGAAAATCGGCTGATGCTGGAACGACCGGATTAGGGCGATGTTAAACACAGGCAATGCCCAGGCCCGAATGTTCAACCGAGCCAGCCCAGTGTCAGCATTGCCAGCACGGCATAGCGGGCGCCCTTGGCGAGGGTGACAATCACCAGAAACCGCCCGAGGGGCTCGCGCATCACGCCGGCAATCAGGGTCAGCGGATCACCGATGATCGGCAGCCAACTGAGCAACAGCGACCAATGCCCGTAACGCTCGTAGTGCTTGCGCGCCGTGGCCATGTGTTTGGGGCTGACCGCAAACCAGCGCCGATGCTCAAACCGTTCAAGTCGACATCCCAACCACCAGTTGACCAGTGAACCGAGGACGTTGCCCAGCGTGGCGACCGCCAGCAACCCCCAGAGCCAATGACGATCGCTGACGATCAGGCCAACCAGTAACGCCTCTGACTGCAACGGCAGCAATGTTGCGGCGCCGAATGCGGCGAAGAACAGCCCGATATACGCCGCGCCCATCAATGGGCCGGGTAGTCTGCCACCACCACGTCAGCGCCGTCCTTGTTCAGGCCGATGATTTGATAAGCATCGCTCATGCCGTCCATTTCCATGCCCGGCGAGCCCATCGGCATGCCCGGCGCAGCGACACCGAGCAAGTCGTCACGCTTGCTCAGAGCCAGCACTTGTTCGGCCGGCACATGGCCCTCGACGAACTTGCCGTCGATGATCGCGGTGTGACACGACGCCAGACGCGGCGGCACGCCATGCTGTTGCTTGAAACGGCTCATGTCGCTTTCGACGTGATCTTCTACCTTGAAGCCGTTGGCTTCCAGGTGGCTGATCCATTTTTTGCAGCAGCCACAGTTGGCGTCGCGATGGACTTCGATCTGGATCAGGTCGCCAGCCTGGGCGAGGGAGGAGATGAACAGGGCGCTCAGGGCGACCAGACGCAAAGGGGTTCGCATGATGGCTTCTCGACTCGGATTGACGGTCAAAAAAGAACGCATTTTGACCGGTTTTTCCTGGCAGGCATCAACGGATTGTTTCCAGTTGCTACGAGGCAGGCCGTCAGCATGATCGTAGATCAAGGCTGACAGCCCGATGAGCGAGAGATTACAAATCTGTCAGTTGAGCCGCCGGGCAAGGGCGGTAGACACCCGAGGTGGCGAGGCCGCAATCGCCCTCGCCACAGGCCTGTCAGCGCACCTTGAACCGCCCCATGATCGCACTCACCTGGCTGTTGGCTTCCAGCAACTGACGGGTGTTGAGTTCGCTGGCCTGGCCGCTTTTCACCAGTTCATCGACCATGTGACGGATCTGCACCATGCTGCGGTTGATCTCTTCGGTCACTGCGCTTTGCTGTTCGGCGGCAGTGGCGATCTGAGTGCTGAGGCCATTGATGTGGCTGACCGAGCCAGCCATTTCGTCCAGCCCGGAGTTGACCCGCGCCGTAGCGTCAGCGGCGGACTGGCAACTGGCCTGAGTGTTTTCCATCGCGCTGACCGATGAGCTCACCCCTTGGGTCAGACGGGTCAACATTTCGTTGATTTCCGAGGTACTGGCTTGGGTACGGGCGGCGAGGGCGCGTACCTCGTCAGCGACCACTGCAAAACCACGACCCTGCTCGCCGGCGCGGGCCGCTTCAATCGCGGCGTTTAGCGCCAGCAGGTTGGTCTGACCGGCAATCGCTCCGATGACCCCGAGAATCTCGGTGATGCGTTGAGCATCCTGCTGCATGTTTTCAACTTTGTGTGTGGCACTGGCCACTTCGTCAATCAGTGCAACCACGCTGTTGGTCGCTTCGCCCACCACTACGCGAGAGCGATCGGCGTTTTCGTTGGCTCGCTGTGTAAACGCTGCGGTTTCGGCGGCATTTTGCGCCACACTTTCCGCGGTGGAACTCATCTCGGTGATAGCGGTGACGGTTTGATCGGTTTCCGAGGCATGGCGCAGCAGGATCTGGCTGGTATGCGCCGAGGTACGTTGCAGGTTGTCGAGGCTTGAGGCCATGGCCCCTGTGGCCTGCGTGACTTCCCCGATCATGTTTTGCAGATAGGCAATGAAGGTGTTGACCGAGTGGCCGATGGCACCCAGTTCGTCTTCGGCGCGGATGGTGATGCGGCGAGTCAGGTCGGCATCGCCACTGGACAGCAAGTCGATGTTGGCTTTCAACGCCTTCAAGCGCGAAACCAGTTGGCGGATGGCATAAACCTGCAAGAGCACCAGCAGCAGCACCAGCGGAATCTGCAGCAGGCTCAGTGTGCTGAGTACGTCATCACGCTGGGCGGTCAGCATTTTGGTCGGCAGGGCGGTGGCGAGGAACCAAGGGGTGCCTTCGATCGGCCGCATGAAGAAGGTGCTGTCCTGACCGTTGTTGTCGAACTCGACGCGCTGCGCCTGATCGCGGTTTTGCAGGCCAGCCTTGACCTGGCTGGCGAAGGTCGAACTGGCGGCCAGTTCACTGATGTTTTTCAGCACGATCGGCCCGCTGATGCGCGAGCTGTTGCTGATGATCTTGCCGTCGGCCTCGACGATGAGCATCTCGGCGTTGAGGTCTTTTTCCTTGCGGGCGACCAGATCATTGAAGAAACCGAGGGTCACGTCGATGGTCGACACGCCCCAGGCGCTACCGTTTTTCTGGATGGCCATGGCGCAGTTGGTGCGCGGTTCGGCGCTGGCATCGTCTTTATAGGCAGCGGCCCAGGCGCACTGACCGCGCGGGGTCTGCATGCCGCCCTTGTACCAGCTCTGGTCGTAATAGTTGGGCGCGGCGTCGCTGTTCCAGAAGGTGTTGACCGCCAGTTTGCCCGAGGCATCGCGATGCCAGAAAGTGCTGAACTTGTTGCGCCCAGCCTCACGCTGCCCCGGCAGCGGCCAGATCCCGCCGCCGAAGACTTTCGGCTCGCCGTATTGATCGACCAAGCCCGGCAATACCGTATCGATGGCAGCGCTGTCGAGCAACGGGATGGTTTGGGTGATGCTGCGCTGTTGCGCCTGAACCTTGTTCAATTCGCCCTGAATCTGCTCGGCGACTTCGGCGATACGGTTGAGCACAACCTGTTCTTCGGTATGACGCAGTTTGGGGGCGACCAGTTGACTGATGCCAACCACGGTCAGCACCGACAACAACAGCATGAACAGAACCAGAAACAGCGTGTAGCGAGCCTGAATAGTGCGCAATGCGGGCATGGAGACCGGTCCTTTAGCTACGTTTTTTATTATGGGTTCAGGGGGAAAACATCACGGGTATCCATGGGTATCGTCGGGATGGGAAGAAGCTTTAGGTACTTTCGTACAAGAACGTGCAGTGTATGGCCGAACGGTAGGTATCGTCTTTGATACAACAAAGCGGTTTGCCTGGTTCGGCGTTTTTCAAGGTTGTTGTCGCGTCGCCGTCTAACTATGCCGCTCTTTTCTCGGTCTGCTGCTGCCGATCCGGGTTCAACATCACAGTGCCC
>NZ_JBIUWN010000044.1:0-52026 GCF_044743485.1 Pseudomonas sp. NPDC087614
CGTCCGCACCTCCATATATTATATCCCCAACTGCTCCAATTGGCCGAACAGATGGGCATAGAAAATTTGGCCCGTTCGCGCAAGCAGGACGTGATTTTCTCCCTGCTCAAAAAGCACGCGAAAAGCGGCGAGGAAATCTCCGGTGATGGCGTGCTGGAGATTCTCCAGGACGGCTTCGGCTTCCTGCGCTCCGCTGACGCCTCCTATCTCGCCGGCCCAGACGATATTTACGTCTCGCCGAGCCAGATCCGCCGCTTCAACTTGCGCACCGGTGACACCATCGTTGGCAAGATCCGCCCTCCGAAAGAAGGCGAGCGGTATTTCGCTCTGCTCAAGGTCGACACGATCAACTTCGATCGTCCAGAGAACGCGAAAAACAAGATTCTCTTCGAGAACCTGACCCCGCTGTTCCCGACCGTGCGCATGAAGATGGAAGCCGGTAACGGTTCCACCGAAGACCTGACCGGTCGTGTGATCGACCTGTGCGCGCCGATCGGCAAAGGCCAGCGTGGTCTGATCGTGGCACCGCCGAAAGCCGGCAAGACGATCATGCTGCAAAACATCGCAGCGAACATCGCCCGTAACAACCCTGAAGTTCACCTGATCGTATTGCTGATCGACGAACGTCCGGAAGAAGTGACCGAAATGCAGCGCACCGTGCGCGGCGAAGTGGTTGCCTCGACCTTCGACGAGCCGCCGACCCGTCACGTCCAGGTGGCCGAAATGGTGATCGAGAAGGCCAAGCGCCTGGTCGAGCACAAGAAAGACGTGGTGATCCTGCTCGACTCCATCACCCGTCTGGCCCGCGCCTACAACACCGTGATCCCGAGCTCCGGCAAGGTGCTGACCGGTGGTGTTGACGCCCACGCCCTGGAGAAACCGAAGCGTTTCTTCGGTGCTGCGCGCAACATCGAAGAAGGCGGCTCGCTGACCATTATCGCCACCGCACTGGTTGAAACCGGTTCGAAGATGGACGAAGTGATCTACGAAGAGTTCAAAGGTACCGGCAACATGGAACTGCCGCTGGATCGCAAGATTGCGGAAAAGCGCGTGTTCCCTGCGATCAACATCAACCGCTCCGGCACCCGCCGCGAAGAGTTGCTGACCGCCGACGACGAACTGCAGCGTATGTGGATCCTGCGCAAACTGCTGCACCCGATGGACGAAGTGGCTGCCATCGAGTTCCTGATCGACAAGCTGAAAACGACCAAGACCAACGACGAGTTCTTCTTGTCGATGAAGCGCAAGTAAGACGAAGCTGTTTAAAAAGAGCGCTCCCGGAAGGGGGCGTTTTTTTTTGCGCTGGATTATCGGTGTACGGGATTGAATTTTACGCGGCTGATAACGGTCTCCCTTTCTGGGTTTGTATCCAAAACAAAGAAAGGGCTTTCATGCATACGTTTGGCAATCGCCGTGATATCGACGGATTACGGGCTCTGGCGGTTATTCCCGTCGTACTGTTTCATTTCGGATTCAATACATTCAGTGGCGGCTTTGTCGGGGTTGACGTCTTTTTCGTCATTTCCGGCTTCCTGATCACGACTATCCTGTTCCGCGAAATCAGCGCTCAGCGCTTCAGCTTCATCGATTTCTGGGCGCGCCGTGCCCGCCGCATCATTCCTGCCCTGACCGTGGTCATGCTGGTGACGCTGGCGCTGGGCTGGTTGCT
The DNA here is from genome assembly GCF_044743485.1 of Pseudomonas sp. NPDC087614. Taxonomy (NCBI): domain Bacteria; kingdom Pseudomonadati; phylum Pseudomonadota; class Gammaproteobacteria; order Pseudomonadales; family Pseudomonadaceae; genus Pseudomonas; species Pseudomonas sp. NPDC087614. The sequence goes on from NZ_JBIUWN010000044.1 coordinate 1,670, forward strand.
GCTGACGGCCAAGGACTTCTCCGAGCTGGGCCGAACGGTGCGCTATCAGTCTCTGTTCATCTCCAACATTCTGTTCATGCGTGAGGACGGCTACTTCCAGCCCGCCTCTGATCTCAAACCGCTGCTGCATACCTGGTCGCTGGCGGTGGAAGAGCAGTACTACATCTTCTTTCCACTGCTGATGGCCGTGCTGATCCGCTATGTCCGGCATTGGCGCTGGATGTTGTTCGCGGTGCTGTTGGTGTCGTTTGGCTTGAACATCACCTACATCGAACAAAAGCCGGACTTCGCGTTCTTCTCACTGCCGACTCGCGCTTGGGAGTTGTTGTGCGGCGCGATGCTCGCGGTGATGCCAGCGCCCAAACATGCTGTGCGTCCCTGGCTGTATCAGACAGTGGGTCTCGCCGGTCTGGCAGCGGTTTTGGGCGCGGTGTTCACCTTTGACAAGGCCACGGTTTTCCCGGGCTGGGCGGCGTTGTTGCCGGTGCTGGGCACAACGGCGTTGATCTGGTCGGGCGCGCAAGGGGCTAGTTGGACCGCACGGTTGTTGAGCCTGCCAGCATTGGTTTGGGTCGGGTTGCTCTCTTATTCCCTGTATCTGTGGCACTGGCCGGTGTATGTCTACGCCAACGCTATTTCGATCGACGGCATTCAGCCATTGGAGGCGATTGCCTGGATAGCCTTGGCGCTGGGCCTTGCGTGGCTGAGTTTGCGCTATGTCGAGTTGCCTTTGCGGGAAAAACGCCTGCTTGTCTCTCGCAATGCGGTGCTGGCGGGAGGTTTTGCGGCCATCGTTGTGCTCGTGGCAACGGGATCGGCGATCCGTTCGGCCGATGGTGTTCCTCAGCGCCTGACCGGTAAGGCGCTGGAGTACGCGCAGTCCCGTGAGTGGCATGCAGGGCAGATGAAATGCATGTTGGTCACCCAGGACAAGTCGCTGGACAAGGCCTGCCTGGTGGGTGGCAAGGCGAATGTCCCGGCCACTCAGTTGTTCTGGGGTGACAGCCATGCCGCCGCCTTGCTGCCGGCCATCGAGAGCAATGCCCGTCGCGAGGGGCGTCCGGTATGGCTGTACAGCATGAGCGCCTGTCCGCCGATTCTCAGTGATGACCCGCGTCAGCGCTGCAAGGATTTCAACGAACAGACCATGGAGCGGGTGCGCAGCCTTGGCATCAAGGATGTGGTACTGGCTTCCAACTGGAGCCTTTATGTGTACGGCCGCGAAGACGGTGACAAGAAGGTGCTGCTCAATTCACACGACGATACTGCCCAGGCCGAGCAACGCATGGCCGCTGCGCTGAAGGCGCGCGTGGCTGCGCTGCGAGAGGCGGGGGCGCAAGTCTGGTTGTTCAAGGAAGTGCCGCTGCAGCGCAAAGGCAGCATCAATCGACTGACCAGCCTGGCGCGGATTGGGCGTTCGACCGAGGGGCTTGGTCGTCCGCTGGAGGAGCATCTGGCGCGCCAGCATTTCATCGGTGCCTTGTTCAACGCCATGAGTGCCGCCGACCCAGGGGTGCATGTGATCGATCCAACGCCGCTGATGTGCGCAAGCGGCATCTGCAGCATTGAGGTCAACGGCCACTCCCAGTACAAGGATGAGGATCACCTGTCTGATGTGGGCAGCGCCAGACTGAGTCCCCTGTTTGCGCCATTGCTGCTGGGTACGAGCCACAATTGAGCGATGCCAGACGCTGACGGGCTGCTGTTTGCCCGTCAGAGCAGGTAGGATGTACGCCTATTTTGAGGGTGCCATCGTCAATGAAATTCAAGGATCTTCGGGATTTCGTGCAGCAGCTTGAGCAGCGCGGAGAGTTGAAACGCATCCAGATTCCCGTCTCGCCGGTGCTGGAAATGACCGAGGTGTGCGACCGTACGCTACGGGCCAAGGGCCCGGCGCTGCTGTTCGAGAAACCCACCGGCTACGATATCCCGGTGCTCGGCAACCTGTTCGGCACCCCTGAGCGGGTGGCGATGGGCATGGGCGCCGAGTCGGTCAGCGAGCTGCGCGAAATCGGCAAGCTGCTGGCGTTCCTCAAGGAGCCGGAGCCACCGAAGGGCTTGAAAGACGCATGGTCGAAACTGCCGATCTTCCGCAAGATCATCTCGATGGCGCCGAAAGTCGTCAAAGACGCGGTGTGCCAGGAAGTGGTCATCGAAGGCGACGACGTCGACCTGGCCATGCTGCCCGTGCAAACCTGCTGGCCCGGCGATGTCGGCCCGCTGATCACCTGGGGCCTGACCGTCACCAAAGGCCCGAACAAGGACCGCCAGAACCTCGGCATCTACCGCCAACAAGTGATCGGCCGCAACAAGGTCATCATGCGTTGGCTCAGCCACCGTGGCGGCGCGCTGGATTACCGCGAATGGTGCGAGAAACACCCGGGCCAGCCGTTCCCGGTGTCCGTGGCCCTTGGCGCTGATCCGGCGACCATTCTCGGCGCCGTGACCCCCGTGCCGGACAGCCTCTCCGAATACGCTTTCGCCGGTCTGCTGCGTGGCAACCGCACTGAGTTGGTGAAGTGCCGCGGCAACGACCTGCAAGTGCCGGCCAGTGCCGAGATCATCCTTGAAGGCGTGATCCATCCCGGCGAGATGGCCGACGAAGGTCCGTATGGCGACCATACCGGCTACTACAACGAAGTCGACAGCTTCCCGGTGTTCACCGTCGAGCGCATCACCCACCGGGTCAAGCCGATCTACCACAGCACCTACACCGGCCGTCCGCCGGATGAACCGGCCATTCTCGGCGTGGCGCTGAACGAAGTGTTCGTGCCGATCCTGCAGAAGCAGTTCCCGGAGATCACCGACTTCTACTTGCCGCCCGAAGGCTGCTCGTACCGCATGGCCGTGGTGACGATGAAGAAGTCGTATCCGGGGCATGCCAAGCGCGTGATGCTCGGTGTCTGGTCGTTTTTGCGACAGTTCATGTACACCAAGTTCGTTATCGTCACCGACGACGATATCAACGCCCGGGACTGGAACGACGTGATCTGGGCCATCACCACGCGCATGGACCCCAAGCGCGACACGGTGATGATCGATAACACGCCGATCGACTACCTGGACTTCGCCTCGCCGGTCTCCGGCCTGGGTTCAAAAATGGGCCTGGATGCCACCCACAAGTGGCCGGGCGAAACCACTCGTGAGTGGGGCCGCGTGATCGTCAAGGACGACGCCGTCACTCAGCGGATCGATGCCATCTGGAATCAGTTAGGAATAGATTGATGCGTGTAACCCTGCAGCCCTCCGGAGCGGTGCTTGAGATACAGCCCGGTGAGCGGATTCTCGATGGAGCGCGGCGCCTGGGCTACGACTGCCCGCAAAGCTGCCGCAATGGTAATTGCCACGTGTGTGCGGCGCTGCTGGTGGAAGGCCGTGTCGAACAGGCCGGCAAGGTGCACGATCATGGCGAGTTCTACACTTGCATAGCCGAGCCGCTGGAAGACTGCGTCCTGTTGTGGGATGGCGTGCTCGCGCTGGGAGAGTTGCCGGTGCGCAGCCTGTCGTGTCAGGTCATCGAATGCCGGGACGTCGGTGGCGACACCTGGCGTGTGCGCCTGCGCGCGCCGGCCGGTAAACCGCCGCGCTATCACGCCGGACAATATTTGATGATCGAGCGCGAGAACGGCGAAAAATCGGCGTTCTCCATGGCCTCGGCACCGCACGGCGGACGTGATCTGGAAATCCACGTACTGGCGCGCGAAGCCAGTGCGTTGAGCCTGATCGAGCAACTGCAACGCAACGCGATGGTGCGCGTCGAGCTGCCAATGGGCGACACCCACCTCGCCGAACTGCCCGACGGGCCGCTGGTGTTGATCGCCGCCGGTACCGGCATGGGCCAGATTCACAGCTTGATCGAACATTGCCGCGCCAATGGCTTCAAGCATCCCGTGCATCTGTACTGGGGCGTGCGCCGTCCGGAAGATTTTTATGACATCGAACATTGGGACGAATGGCTGAAGCTGCCCAATCTGTTTCTGCACAAAGTCGTCAGCGACCAATGCGGCTGGGAAGGGCGCTGCGGGATGCTGCACGAGGCGGTCTGTGAAGACTTTCCGGATCTCAAGCCTCTGCACGTCTACGCCAGCGGCTCACCTGCCATGGTCTACGGCACGCTCGACGCTTTGGTCGAGGCGGGGATGGATGCCCATCAGATGCGCGCTGATGTGTTTGCCTACGCCCCACGTTCCTGAGTCGTTATAACTCGCTATATAGCTGATCGGTATTTATGCAATTGCATAAATACCGGTAGGTTATATATCCACCAGGCAATTAATTAAGAACCGTGCCATGGCACTTAAATTGCCTTTAAACATATGTGCCTTATTGTTTCAGCGGTGCGTTCTATTAAGTAATTCATCACCCGCGGGGAGCTGAACGCTATTCGCCATGAGCGCCATTGAAAACGCTTTTCTGAACCTGGCTTACCCTCCGCGGCTCGATCTTGGGCCGCCGCTGACGCACGAACAACTTCTCGCCTCCATGCAATCGACCATGGCGCGCCACAAGGGTGGGCCGGTGTGGCTGTTCGCCTACGGATCGTTGATCTGGCGGCCGGAATGCACAGCGGTGGAGCGCGTGCGCGGGCGTGTGCATGGCTACCATCGTGGCTTGTACCTGTGGTCGCACGAACACCGGGGTACGCCGGAAATGCCCGGATTGGTCTTTGGTCTGGATCGTGGCGGCTCGTGCAGCGGCTTCGCCTATCGGCTGCCGGAAGACAATCTCGACGCGGCGCTGTATGCGCTGTGGAAACGCGAGATGCCGTTCCCGTCTTATCGGCCACACTGGCTCAACTGCCGGCTCGAAGATGGCAGCCAGGTTCAGGCGCTGGGATTTGTTCTGGAGCGACACCTGCCCAGCTATGCCGGCAACTTGCCGGATCATGTGCTGAGCCAGGTGTTTGAAAGCGCTTGCGGACGTTACGGCACGACTCGTGATTATGTCGAGCAGACCGCCCACGCTCTGCGCAGCCACGCCATGCCAGACCGGAATCTGGAGGCGCGGCTCAAGCGCTGTCGATTAAAAGCCGATCAGGCGATGGCTTCGCGGCTCTGACTGGCGACTTGCTTGTGCCAGAGCGTTGGGGCCAGGAAGGCCATCGCCAACAGGCAAGCGCCGACCAGCAGGACGAAGCCGCCGTCCCAGCCGAAGTGGTCCACGGTGTAGCCCATCGCGGCACTGGCCGCGACCGACCCCCCCAGATAACCGAACAGACCGGTGAAGCCCGCAGCGGTACCGGCAGCTTTCTTCGGCGCCAGTTCCAGCGCCTGTAAGCCGATCAGCATCACCGGGCCGTAGATCAGGAAGCCGATCGAGAACAGGGCAATCATGTCGACGGTCGGGTTGCCGGCCGGGTTGAGCCAGTAAACCAGTGTCGCGACGGTCACCATCGCCATGAACACCATGCCGGTCAGGCCGCGGTTGCCACGGAAGATCTTGTCCGACATCCAGCCGCACAGCAGCGTGCCCGGAATACCGGCCCACTCGTAGAAAAAATAGGCCCACGAGGTTTTATCCACGGTGAAACCCTTGGCTTCCTTGAGGTAGGTCGGTGCCCAGTCGAGTACGCCGTAGCGCAGCAGGTAGACGAAGACGTTGGCCATGGCGATGTACCAGAGCATTTTGTTGCGCAGCACGTATTTGACGAAAATTTCCTTGGCGCTGAATTCGTCTTCGTGGCTGGAATCGTAGCCTTCCGGGTAATCGTTCTTGTACTTCTCGATCGGCGGCAGGCCGACCGATTGCGGGGTGTCGCGCATGGTAATGAAGGCAAACACCGCCACGCCCAGCGCTACCGCTGCCGGTACATAGAACGCAGCGTGCCAGTCGTTGAACAGGCCCATGCCGATCAGGAACAGCGGGCCGATCAGGCCACCGCCGACGTTGTGTGCCACGTTCCACACCGAGACCACGCCGCCGCGTTCCTTCTGCGACCACCAGTGCACCATGGTGCGTCCGCTCGGCGGCCACCCCATGCCCTGGGCCCAGCCGTTGATGAACAGAAGAATGAACATCATGGTCACGCTGGACGTCGCCCAAGGCGCGAAACCGAAAACGAACATCACCCCCGCCGACACCAGCAGGCCGAACGGCAGGAAGAAGCGCGGGTTGGAGCGGTCGGACACCAGGCCCATGAGGAACTTCGACAAGCCATACGCAATGGCAATCGCCGACATCGCCAGACCCAGATCGCCACGGCTGTAGCCTTCGTCGATCAGGTACGGCATGGCCAGGGAGAAGTTTTTGCGCAGCAGGTAATAACCCGCGTAGCCGATGAAAATACCGGCAAAGATCTGCCAGCGCAGGCGTCGGTAGGTACTGTCTATTTTTTCTTCAGGCAATGGAGCCTGATGTGCGGCAGGACGAAAGAAAGCAAACATTCAAGAGCTCCAGATTTCTTGTTTTGACTGCGGATGCGAATGTTACAGTTTCGTTACCGAAAATAGCACCGGTTCGCATTGGCAAAACAGCGGAAAATGTTGGAAGTCGCATGTTCTTTTACGAACCTGTCGCTCTGCTGTAAAAACAGGGCGTTTTTGTCGCGTCCAATACGTTGTGTCTTAGACTCGCCGTCAGTAACCCCCACTGCTTCAGCAGAGTTGAATGATGGCCCTGAAAATTCGCAGGTTGATGCCCAGATTGTTGGTCGCGGTCGCCCTCACCGTTTCGGTGCTGGCGCTGAGTTTCGCGCAGTACCCGGTTGCGCCGGGATTGCGCAACGTCACCGTGCTGATCGTTCGCCACGCCGAAAAGCCTGATGTGGGCAGACAACTCAATGCTCGAGGCGAGCAACGCGCGGTTGCCTATGCCGACTATTTCACCCCGCTGAAACTGGCGGGCGAAACACTCACGCCCCAGCGCCTGATCGCCGCCGGCGATACCGCTGAGAGTGCCCGCTCGCGCTTGACCCTGACCCCGCTGGCCGAGCGCCTGAAGTTACCCATCGAGCAGCCCTACGACAATGGCGACTTCGAGCAACTGGTCAAAACGCTGCGCAAGAACAATCAGGCACATACGGTGCTGATCGCCTGGCACCACGGGCATATCAACAAGTTGATCAAAGAGTTCGGTGGCGATGGGCCGGCGCTCACTGGCCAGGCAAAGTGGCCGGATAACGTCTACGACTGGCTCATCGTCCTGCGCTTCGATGACAAGGGCCGATTGATCCAGTCGCAAAGTCAGAAAATTCAGGAGCACCTGCTGCCGGGCGACCTTCAAGGCTCGACCGGCGACTGACGTCGGCGCAACAGCGTTTAGCGCACCTGCACCACCACCTTGCCCACCGCTTTTCGCTGGCCAAGATCATTGATTGCCTGCGCCGCATGGCTCAGCGGATACACCTGCGACACCAGCGGTTTCAGCTTGCCGTCGGCGAACCAGCCGAACAATTGCTGGAAATTCGCCGCGTTGTCTTGCGGCTGGCGCTGGGCGAAGGCGCCCCAGAACACGCCGACCACCGCTGCGCCCTTGAGCAGGGCGAGGTTGACCGGCAGCTCGGGAATGCGGCCGCTGGCGAAGCCGACGACCAAGAGGCGGCCGTTCCAGGCGATGGCGCGCACGGCTTGATCAAAGAGATCGCCGCCGACCGGGTCATAGATCACGTCAGCGCCTTGGCCGTCGGTGAGGCGTTTGATTTCGTCCTTGAGGCTGGTTTCGCTGTAGTTGATCAGTTCATCGGCGCCGGCTGCCTTGGCCACCGCGAGTTTTTCCGCGCTGCTGGCGGCGGCGATGACCCGGGCGCCCATGGCTTTGCCGATCTCGACAGCAGCCAGACCGACACCGCCGGAGGCACCGAGCACTAGCAGGGTTTCGCCCGGTTGCAGGTTGGCGCGTTGCTTGAGCGCATGCATCGAGGTGCCGTAGGTCATGCTGAACGCGGCGGCAGTGTTGAAGTCCATCGACGGCGGAATCGGCAGCACGTTGTAGCCCGGCACCGCCACTTGCTCGGCGAAACTGCCCCAGCCGGTCAGGGCCATGACCCGGTCGCCCACCTTCAGATGGCTGACCTTTTCACCGACGGCGCTGACCACGCCGGCCGCTTCACCGCCCGGGGAGAACGGGAAGGGCGGCTTGAATTGATATTTGCCCTCAATGATCAGCGTGTCCGGGAAGTTGACCCCGGCGGCGTGCACGTCCAGCAGGATTTCGTTCTTCTTGGCGACAGGACTGGCGACGTCTTCCAGCACCAGCGACTCGGCAGGGCCGAAGGCTTTGCACAGCACGGCTTTCATCAGGGCTATTCCTTTGGGAGTGATGGCCGATAAGTGTAGGTGTGTCAGTCAACGGGTCAACGAGCATACCCGGCCCTGATAGTCAGCCATAAGCTTGTGCTTGCGCGGCGGGTCGTTATGCTAGGCCGCAAACCGGATAAGGAGCGAAATGTGAAAGCGTGGATCATGTTGTTGCTGGCCCTGTCTCTGCCTGTGGCAGCGCTGGCCGAAGAAGCCAAAGAAGGTGAGGCGCCGAAGGTCAACTACATCACCCTGAGCCCGCCGTTCGTGGGCAACTACGGGTTGGACGGCACGCCGAAACTGAAGGTCTACAAGGCCGATGTGGCGCTGCGCGTAACGGGCGAAGAGGCGACCAAGCTGGTCAAGGCCAACGAGCCGCTGATCCGCAATCAACTGGTGGCACTGTTCGCCCAGCAAACCACCGAGGCGATGGGCAGCATCGATGGCAAGGAAAAACTGCGTCAGGAAGCGCTGAAGCAGACTCAGCAAGTGATGAATGACGAGACCGGTAAACCGGTGGTTGAGGATCTGTTGTTCAACAACCTGATCATTCAGTAAACCATCGCCTCGCCGCTGTTCAAGACGCCAGGCTCTTGCGGAATCGCAGCAGGGCAATGACGAAGAACAGCAGGCCGATGGCCGTCAGCGCCAGCAAGTCCGGCCAGACCACGCTCAGCCCGGCGTCGCGAAACAGTATCGCGGCGCTGAGGCTGACAAAATGCGTGGAGGGCGAACCCTGCATGACCCACTGCAACCACTGCGGCATGCTGTCCAGCGGCGTGCTGCCGCCCGACAGCAGTAACATCGGGATAATCACCGGAATGGCCAACAGGCCGAACTGTGGCGTCGAGCGCGCCAGCGTTGCCAGGAAGATGCCCAGCGCGGTACTGGCAAACAGATAAACCGCAGTCACCAGCAAAAACAGGCTCATCGAGCCCGACAAAGGCACGCCCAGTGCCCCTTTGACGACCACCTCCAGCGACAGCCAGGTGCACAGCACCACCACCAGCAGGTTGCTCCATATTTTCGCCAGCATGATTTCCATCGCCGTCAGCGGCAGCACCAGCAAGTGGTCGAGGGTGCCGTGTTCGCGTTCGCGCAGCAGTGCCGTGCCGGTCAGGATGATGGCCAGAATGGTGATGTTGTTGACGATCTGGATCACCGCCAGAAACCAGCCACCCTCAAGATTGGTGTTGAACAGGGCGCGACTGACCAGTTTCACCGGGGCTTTGGCCGCGGCCTCGCTCTGCCCGCCATAGGCCTGCAGTTCACGCTGGAATATCCGGCTGATGTAGCCGGCGCCCATGAACGCCTGGCTCATGGCCGTGGCGTCGACATTGACTTGAATGGCCGGTTGGCGTCCGGCGAGCAGATCGGTCTGAAAGCGCGCCGGGATGTTGATGACGAACGTGTACTGGCCGCTGTCCATGACCGGGTCCAGTTGCGCATAGGGCAGCAGCTCCGGTGTCTGGAACTCCGGCGGTTGCAACGCCTGAGCCAGTTGGCGCGAAAGGGCGCTGTGGTCTTCGTCGACGATGGCCACGCTGGCGTTGTGTACGCCGATCACCGAGCCGGCGGCGGGCATGTAGATCGCCACGGTGAAGGCGTAGAACAGGAACAGCAGCAACACGCTGTCGTGGCGCAGACTGGTCAGCTCTTTGAGTCCCAGGCGCAGGATGTGCGCAAACTTGTGCATCAAACCTCCTGCTTCTTCAGCATGACCAGGCTCAGCCCGGTGAACCCGACAAAGAATCCGAACAAGGCCAGGCATTGCGGCCAGAGCTGGCGCAGATTCAGCGCTTTGGTAAACGTGCCCACCGCGATGTCGAGGAAATGGCCGGCCGGAAACAGCATGCCCATGACCGCCGCCGCCCCTTCGAGCGAAGAGCGCGGCACGATCAGCCCGGAAAACTGGATGGTCGGCAGGCTGGTGATGATCATGGTGCCGAGGATCGCGGCGATTTGCGTGCGAGTGAAGGCCGAGATCAGCAGGCCCATGCTGGTGGTCGCCAACACGTACAGCAAACCACCGAACGCCAGGGTCAGCAGGCTGCCCTTGAACGGCACGCCGAACAGCCAGCGGTTCATCGCCACCAGCACGGCGAGGTTGACCAGACTGATCAGCAGATACGGTGCCTGTTTGCCCAACAGAAATTCCAGACGGGTCAGGGGCGTGGCGTAGAAGTTGGTGATCGACCCCAGCTCTTTCTCACGCACGATACCCAGCGCGGTCAGCATGGCCGGAATGAACGCCAGGATCAGCGCCATGACCCCGGGGCCGATGGCATTGACGCTGACCACATCCTGGTTGTAGCGAAAGCGGGTTTGCAGGCTGGCGGCCGGCGGGCGGCTCAACGCCGGACTGCTCTGTTCGGCCAATTGTTGAAGATTGGCCAGATGCACGGCTTCGACGTAGTTGCGGCTGGTTTCGGCGCGAAACGGCATGCCGCCATCCAGCCACGCCGCCACTTCGGGCTGGCGTCCGGCGTAGAGATCACGGCCGAAGCCGGGCGGGATCTCCAGCGCCAGTTTGATTTCCGAGCGTTGCAATCGTCGATGCAGCGCTTGAGCATCTTGAATGGCCGGCTGTTCCTTGAAGTAGCGCGAGCCGCGAAAGGCTTCCAGATAGGCCCGGCTCTGCGGCGTTTGATCCTGGTCATAAACGGCGAACGCGAGGTTTTCGACGTCCAGGGAGATCCCGTAGCCGAAAATCACCATCATGAAAATCGCCCCCGCCAGTGCAAACACCATGCGTACCTTGTCGCGCAGCAATTCCTTGCCTTCGCGACGTGCCACCGCCAACAAGCGACCGAGGCTCAAACCTTGCTGCTTGACCGGCTCAGTCGCGGCCGCTGGCGCCATTGGCGGTTCGGCAGCGGGGTGCGATTCGGCCTTGCCCTGGGCCTGTTCCAGGCAGGTCACGAAGGCCGCTTCCAGCGTGTCGCCGGCGAACTTTCGTTGCAGCGCGGCCGGCGTGTCGCAAGCCAATACTTTGCCCGCGTGCATCAGTGAGATGCGGTCGCAGCGCTGGGCTTCGTTCATGAAGTGGGTCGACAGGAAAATCGTCACGCCTTGATCGCGGGACAACTCGATCAGCAAACGCCAGAAGTCGTCGCGTGCTGCGGGGTCGACGCCTGAGGTCGGCTCATCGAGGATCAGCACTTCCGGGTGATGCAACACCGCCACCGCCAGCGAAAGGCGTTGCCGCAGCCCCAGAGGCAACGCGCCGGACGGCTGGTCAGCGACGTCGAGCAGATTGAAGCGCTGGATCAGCCCGTCAATGCGCTGCGCACTCTCGGTTTTGGGCAAGTCGAACAACCGGGCGTGCAGGTCGAGGTTCTGCCGCACACTGAGTTCGCCGTACAGCGAAAAGCTCTGGGACATGAACCCGACCCGCTTGCGCGTGCCCAGATCCTTGGCGTTCACCGGGTTGCCCAGCAGCGTCGCGCTGCCTTCGCTCGCCGGCATCAGCCCGGTCAGGACTTTCATGGTGGTGGTCTTGCCGCAGCCGTTGGAGCCGAGAAAGCCGAAAATCTCGCCGCGACCGATGGCGAAGCTGACGTGATCCACTGCCGTGAAGTCGCCGAAACGCAGGGTCAGGTCATGGGCTTCGATGGCGATGTCGGTGTTGCCCTCGGCGCGGGGCGCAATCACCAGCGGCTGAGCATCGTGATCGCTGTCACCCTGAAAATGCGTAAAGGCGTCATCGAGTTTGCCACTCGGGGTCACGGCTGCCAGTTCATGGCTCAGCCCGGTGGCGATCAACTTGCCGCCATCGAGCATCAGGCACTGTTCGAACTGTTCGGCTTCTTCCATGTAGGCCGTGGCCACCAGCAGGGTCAATTGCGGGCGCTGGCGTCGCACATCGTCGATCAGCTCCCAAAAGCGCCGGCGCGAGAGTGGATCGACGCCGGTGGTCGGCTCATCGAGGATCAGCAGATCCGGTTCATGAATCAGCGCGCAGCACAGCCCCAGCTTCTGCTTCATGCCGCCGGACAACTTGCCGGCCGGGCGATCGGCGAACTTCAGCAGATCCGTGGCGAGCAGCAGGTTGTGCATGCGTTGCTCGCTTTCGGCATTCGACAGGCCAAAGAGTGTGGCAAAGAACTGAATGTTCTCGGTGATCGACAGTTCGGGATACAAGTTGCCGCCCAGCCCCTGAGGCATGAAGGCGATGCGGGCATAGAGCGTGTTGCGATGGTGGCGATCCTGAATCGGGCCGCCCAGGACGTCCAGTTGGCCTTGTTGCAGGGCTTTCACGCCGGCGATCAGTCCCAGCAGACTGGATTTGCCCGCGCCATCAGGGCCGATCAGCCCGCAACGGGTGCCGACCGGCAGGCTGAAGGCAATGTCGCTCAACGCCTGCTGTTTACCGTAGCGGTGGACGATACCGGTCGCCTGAACCGCGCAGTTGCTCATTGCAAATTGGCCGGCCAGGCAATCGGCGCGGTGCGCACATAGCCGGCACCGGGCATGCCGGGTTTGGCCTGCGGCACGGCGCTGGGTTGCACCAGTTGCAGCTTGACGCGGAACACCAGTTTTTGCCGCTCGTCGCGGGTCTCGACCTCTTTTGGGGTGAACTGCGATTTGGCGGCAACGAAGCTGATTGTCGCGGGCAACGGCTTGTCTGGCAGGGCATCGAGCAGGACTCGCGCTTCATCGCCCACCGCCAGGCGCCCAGCCACGGAGGCTGACAGGTAAAGATTCATGTATTGGTCGTTAGGGTCGATCAACAACAACACCCGACCGCCAGCCCCCAGCACCTCGCCGGGCTCGGCCATGCGCAACTGGATCACTCCGTCGATGGGTGCGCGCAAGCTGCTGTCATCGATCTCACTGGTCAGTTGCGCCACTTGCGCCTGCGCCGCCCCGATCGCCGCCCCCACCGCAGACACTTGGGCCCGGGCTGCGTTGACGGCGGCGTTACCGGTGCCGATGCGTGATTGCAACTGATCGATGACCTGGGCGCTGACGTAACCGTGCTTGAACAGCGATTGGGATCGGCCAATCTCTTGCTGGGCCAGCAGCAACTCACTCTGGCGCAATTGCACATTGGCCTGCGCGGCGTTGAGGTTTTCCCGGGCGCGCAAGACTTCGGCTTCGGCCTGGTTGCGCTCGGCCTCGAGGGTGCGGGTGTCCATGCGGGCGAGCAATTGCCCTTTGCTGACCTTGTCGCCTTCATCGACCAGCACCTCGGCCAGGCGGCCGGGCGTCTTGCTGGCGATCTGCACCTCGGTGGCTTCCAGTCGTCCATTGCCCAGCGAAAGGCCTTCGGGCAGGCGGTTGCTCACCGAAAGCCAGTAACCGAAGCCACCCGCTCCCGCCAGCAGAACCAGGAGAGCCCCGGCGTATATGAGTGAAGATCGGCTGTGCGTTGACATGAGGGCATCCTGCGGCTATTGCGTCCAGTCTGACGGTTCAAGCGACGGCGTCGCTTGATGTCAATCAAATGAGCGCCAAGCCTAGCCCTTTTTGCAGGTAAAAAACGGTGACCGAAGAGTTATCAGCGTAATCCGAGTACCGCTGCCCATTGCTGGGCTGTGACGGGCATGACTGAAAGGCGACTGCCTTTTTGCACGAGTGGCATTTCGGCCAGCGCGGTCTGCTGCTTGAGGTAGTCCAGCTTCAAGACCCGGGCAAATGTTTCGACATGGGCGACATCAATCGCGCTCCAGGCGTTTTTCTCTGGTGTGGCCTTCGCGTCGAAGTAATGACTCTGCGGCTCCAGAGCCGTCGGATCGGGGTAGGCCGCTTGAATGATTTTGCCAATCCCGGCAATGCCCGGCTCAGGGCAACTGGAATGGTAGAAAAAGAACTCATCGCCCACTGCCATCGCCCGCAGGAAGTTGCGCGCCTGATAGTTGCGCACACCGTCCCAGCGCGCTTTGCCGAGTGTCTCCAGGCCTTTGATTGAGAGTTCGTCGGGCTCGGATTTCATCAGCCAATAGGCCATGTGTTTTTCTCCTGGCGGAATGGGTGGGCAAGTTGTCGGGCAATTTTATGACAAACCGACGGTCGGTTGACGTCAGCGTTTGCGCACAGGTTCACGTTGCCGCAAAATGCCGGCCTTTAAAGCTTGACGCTGCTGCACGGCCTACGAACGGAAACCGCTGCTGTCATCGTGATGAGGTGCCTTGAGGGGGGCAATCGATGAAACGCAAACCGGATTTGCTATGGACTTTGGTTATTTTGTTTGGCTTGGGCGTCGTGACCACCGGTTACGCGCAGAGCCTGTGGACCAACAAGACCGACGCACCAATCGAAGTCGCGCAACAGGTTCAACAGTCGACCGCGTTCAAACGCTGAACTGTCTTTTCGACGCCGCTGATCTGCGCGGCGTCTATCGCGCGAAATACCACGCCTTATCGGTGACCGTGCCTTGCAACGGTACATCCCAGCTCGCCTGCGCCAATCGTTCGACTTTCTGACATTCATGGGCCAGCCCCAGCAGCGTCGGCTTGCGCCAGTTCTGGCGCCGTGCCAGATACGCGAGGCTGCGATCATAGAAGCCGCCGCCCATCCCCAGTCGACCACCGACGTCGTCGAACCCCACCAGAGGCAATAACACCAGATCCAGTGTCCAGATCTTGCGCTGGCGAGCCAGATTGGCGCGCGGCTCGAGAATGCGGAAGCGATTGGGTTTGAGTTTTTCGCCGGGACGGATGCGTTGGAAAACCATTTTGGTGCGTGGCCAGGCGCTGAGCACCGGCAGGTAGGTAGCCTTGCCCCGGCGCTGCGCTTCACGCAGCAGCAAGCGTGGGTCGATTTCACCGTCGGTGGGCAGGTACAGGGAAATGTGTTTTGCCCGGCGAAAGTGCGGGTCTTGCGCCAGTTGCCGGAACAGCCCCTTGGCGGCCTGGCGTTGTTCGCCCGGTGTCAGTGAACGGCGTGCCTTGCGCAGCAGGCGGCGGAGTTGCGGGCGGGGCAGTAGCGCGGGTTCGGTCATGGTTCGGCTTCGGCAGGTTGGACGAAAACGTACGCATAAAAAATCCGATGTCGGCATTCACCGACATCGGATTCGAATCAGGCTCCCCGGATGAACCGCTGTCAACTTAGCCCTTGAACCCGAAAGTTCAAGGTGGAAGATGCAGTAGACTTTAAGGCTTTCCGTCTGGCGGACATGCACACCAGCCCAACGTGCAACTTCCAGGGTAGTGCGAATCGGCTCAGGGACATCGTCAACTGGCAAGCACCCCAGGGAGTGCGGCGAGTATACCTCAAGCGGCCTGGCGAATCAGCCTTTGCTGACGTCCGGATCTTCGGCCAGCACCAGATCGACACGATCGAGCAAGTCGCGTACCTGTTCACGGGTCGAGCCGCTGGCCTGAATATCCGGGCGCTCTTCTTTGTGCAAGAGATCGTGCGTGATGTTCAGCGCAGCCATCACGGCAATGCGGTCGGCACCGATGACTTTGCCGCTGCTGCGGATCTCGCGCATTTTGCCGTCCAGGTAGCGTGCGGCACTGACCAGATTGCTGCGTTCTTCCTGCGGGCAGATGATCGAATACTCTTTGTCGAGGATCTGCACGGTAACGCTATTGCTTGAACTCATGAGTCTTGCTCCAGGGCCTTGAGGCGCGAAATCATCGATTCGACCTTACGCCGGGCGATTTCGTTTTTTTCAATGAGATGAGCGCGTTCCTCGCGCCAGGTCTTTTCCTGAGCAAGTAAGAGTGTATTTTGACTCTTTAGTTGCTCGACTCGGGTAATCAGTCTTTCGAGTCTGGCCATCAGCGCTTGCAGGTCGGTGTCTTCCATTGGGGTTCACTGAGTTCGTGTCTGACGGGAGGTGACAGCCGGACAGCCTTTAATAGTCTTGGCGAGTCTGTCGATGTAGGATACAAGGCCTTCATTCTAGACATAGCGCCGTCTGGCGCCTAGCTGCCCATGACCATTGCCAATTCCCCGTACCAAGCTTTTGCCACCCTGCTGACTGCCAGCGGCCACAACGTCTCGCCTGCCGAACTGCATGGCCTGCTGCTCGGACGCAGTTGCGCCGGTGCCGGCTTCAATGCCGAAGAGTGGCTGATCGATGCCGCCGAACTGCTGGAAAGCGAGCCCCAGGACAACGTCCGCAACGCCCTGATCGGCCTGCAAGAGATGGTCAAGGGTGAGTTGACCGGCGACGACGTGACGGTCGTTCTGCTGCTGCCAACCGACGATGCCCCACTCGCTGACCGCGCTGCTGCACTGGGCCAATGGTGCCAGGGTTTCCTCAGCGGTTTCGGCCTCAACTGCCGCGACAGCAGCATGCTCAGCACTGAAGCCACCGAAGTGCTGCAGGATCTGGCAGCGATTTCCCAGGTGCAAGATGCCCTGGAAGAATCCGAAGACGGCGAGACCGACTACATGGAAGTCATGGAGTATCTGCGCGTCGCGCCGCTGCTGCTGTTCTCGGAAACCAAGAAAGCCGATGTGCCGCCAGCCGCCAAGCCGTCGCTGCATTAATCGCGATCCAGGGAAGACCATCTGCCCATGACCCATATCCCGAAAGCGGAATACAGCCGTCGCCGCAAGGCCCTGATGGCGCAGATGGAACCCAACAGCATCGCGATCCTGCCCGCCGCCGCAGTTGCCATCCGCAACCGCGACGTCGAGCACGTCTACCGTCAGGACAGCGATTTCCAATACCTCAGCGGGTTTCCCGAACCTCAGGCCGTGATCGTCCTGATGCCCGGCCGCGAGCATGGCGAATACCTGCTGTTCTGCCGTGAGCGCAACGCCGAACGCGAATTGTGGGACGGCTTGCGCGCCGGTCAGGAAGGCGCGATCCGCGACTTCGGTGCCGACGACGCTTTCCCGATCACCGACATCGACGACATCCTGCCGGGCCTGATCGAAGGCCGCGACCGGGTGTATTCGGCGATGGGCAGCAACCCTGAATTCGATCGGCACCTGATGGACTGGATCAACGTGATCCGCTCCAAAGCGCACCTCGGCGCCCAGCCGCCGAACGAATTCGTTGCTTTGGATCATCTGCTGCACGACATGCGCCTGTATAAATCGGCGGCAGAAGTGAAGGTGATGCGCGAAGCGGCACGAATCTCGGCCCAGGCGCACATTCGCGCGATGCAGGCCAGCCGCGCCGGGCTCTACGAGTACAGCCTCGAAGCCGAACTGGATTACGAATTTCGCAAGGGCGGGGCGAAGATGCCGGCCTACGGTTCGATCGTCGCCGCCGGACGCAACAGCTGCATCCTGCATTACCAGCAGAATGACGCGTTGCTCAAGGATGGCGATCTGGTGCTGATCGACGCCGGTTGCGAGATCGACTGCTATGCCAGCGACATCACCCGCACCTGGCCGGTCAACGGCAAGTTTTCGCCCGAGCAGAAAGCGATTTACGAACTGGTGCTGGCCTCCCAGGAAGCCGCCTTCGCCGAAATCGCCCCGAACAAGCACTGGAATCAGGCACACGAAGCCACGGTTCGGGTGATCACTACAGGTCTGGTGAAACTGGGTTTGCTGCAGGGCGAGGTTGACGAGTTGATCGCCAGCCAAGCCTATAAAGCCTTTTACATGCACCGCGCCGGCCACTGGCTGGGCATGGATGTGCACGACGTTGGCGAGTACAAGGTCGGCGGTGAATGGCGCGTGCTGGAAGTCGGCATGGCGCTGACCGTGGAGCCGGGCATCTACATCGCCCCGGACAATCAGAACGTAGCGAAGAAATGGCGTGGCATTGGCGTACGCATCGAGGACGACGTGGTAGTGACCAAGAGTGGCTGTGAAATCCTGACCCGCGGCGTACCGAAAACCGTCGCCGACATCGAAGCGCTGATGGCGCAAGCACGGACACACGCAGCATGAGTCGAGTCAATCTGGCAATCATCGGTGGCGGCCTGGTCGGTGCCAGTCTGGCATTGGCCCTGCAGGCCGGAGCCAAGGCCCGCGGCTGGAAAATTGTCCTGATCGAGCCGTTCGCCCCCGGCGACAGTTGGCAGCCAAGCTATGACGCGCGCTCGTCGGCGCTGTCCTTCGGCTCAAGACAGATTTATCAACGGCTGGGCGTTTGGCAGGAAATCTCCCGCCGCGCCGAGCCGATCAAACAGATTCATGTGTCTGACCGTGGGCGTTTCTCCACCGCGCGTTTGTCGGCGATGGAAGAGGGCGTGCCAGCGCTCGGGTACGTGGTGGAAAACGCCTGGCTCGGCCAGTGCCTGTGGCAGCACATAGATAAAGAAGTGATCAGTTGGCGCTGCCCGGCTGAAGTCACGCGGATGGAGCCGCTGCCCGACGGCTATCGCCTGACCCTCAACGATGAAACCACCCTTGAATGCGACCTCGCGGTGTTGGCCGATGGCGGTCGCTCGGGCCTGCGCGAGCAATTGGGTATCAACGTGCGCAAGCGTCCGTACAACCAGAGCGCGCTGATCGCCAACATCACTCCGAGCGAAGCGCACAACGGCATGGCCTTCGAGCGCTTCACCGACGAAGGCCCGATGGCACTGCTGCCGCTGCCGGAAAACCGCTGCGCACTGGTCTGGACTCGTCTGGGCATGGATGCGCAACGGCTGGCCGACCTGAGCGAGCGCGACTTCCTCAGTGAGTTGCAGGGCGTGTTCGGCTATCGCCTCGGCACCTTGAAGCAGGTCGGTGCACGACATTTGTATCCGCTGTCGCTGGTGGAGGCCGAAGAGCAGGTGCGCTCGCATCTGGCCGTGCTTGGCAACGCTGCGCACAGCCTGCATCCCATTGCCGGGCAAGGCTTCAACCTGTCATTGCGTGATGCCGATGCCCTGGCTTGCGCCTTGCTCGGCAGTGACAAACCGCTGGGCGACTTCGCCACGTTACAGGCGTACCGCGAGCGCCAGCGTCTGGATCAAGACCTGACGGTGGGTTTCTCCGATCAGGTCACGCGTTTGTTCGGCAGTTCCCAGCCTTTGGTGTCGTTAGGCCGCAACATCGGTTTGCTCGGCCTTGATCTGCTGCCCCCGGCCAAGCGCTGGTTTGCCCGTCAGGCCATGGGTTTGGGAACGCGTCCGGATGCTTGAGCGGCTGGCCGGCACTTTCACTTTCAGGATCGCGCCGCCAACTGGCGTGGTCGGTAAAACCCTTTACGTGCGGCTCAAGCCGCAAGCGAGACAGGCTTAAAGCATGGAAATGCGCGCAGATCTGCTGATTGTCGGAGCCGGAATGGTCGGCAGCGCTTTGGCGCTGGCGTTGCAGGACAGCGGGCTGGAAGTCCTGCTGCTCGACGGCAGCCCGCTGAGCGTCAAACCCTTCGATGCCGACGCGGCATTTGAACCGCGGGTGAGTGCGCTATCGGCCGCCAGCCAGCGAATTCTCGAACGCCTTGGCGTGTGGGACGGCATCGCCAAACGACGCAGCAGCCCTTACACCGACATGCATGTCTGGGACGGCAGCGGCACCGGGCAGATCCATTTTTCGGCGAGCAGCGTGCATGCCGATGTGCTTGGCCATATCGTCGAAAACAGCGTAGTGCAGGATGCCTTGCTCGACCGCTTGCATGACTGCGACCTGGGCATGTTGGCCAACGCCCGACTGGAGCAGATGCGCCGCTCGGGTGACGATTGGTTGCTGACCCTGGCAGATGGCCGTCAATTGCGCGCGCCGTTGGTGATCGCGGCCGATGGTGCCAACTCGGCGGTGCGCCGCCTGACAGGCGTGGCCACTCGCGAGTGGGATTACCTGCATCACGCCATCGTCACCAGCGTGCGCAGCAGCCAACCGCATCAGATGACCGCATGGCAGCGCTTTACCGATCACGGGCCGCTGGCATTTCTGCCGCTGGAGCGTGACGGGCAGCAGGATTGGTGCTCGATCGTGTGGTCGACCACGCCAAGTGAGGCCGAGCGTCTGATGGCGTTGGATCAGACAGATTTCTGCCGCGAGCTGGAACGCGCCTTTGAAGGTCGACTTGGCGACGTGATCAGTGCTGATCCACGCTTGTGCGTGCCGCTGCGTCAGCGTCACGCCAAGCGTTATGTGGCCGAAGGCCTGGCGCTGATCGGCGATGCCGCACACACCATTCACCCGTTGGCCGGGCAAGGCGTGAACCTGGGCTTTCTTGATGCGGCGGTGCTGGCTGAAGTCCTGTTGCAAGCGGCGGAGCGCGGCGAGCGTCTGGCCGATGTGAAAGTGCTGAGCCGTTACGAGCGTCGGCGCATGCCACACAATCTGGCGCTGATGGCGGCGATGGAAGGCTTTGAACGGTTGTTCCAGGCCGATCCGTTGCCGGTGCGCTGGTTGCGCAATGCCGGGTTGAAGCTGGTTGAACAGATGCCGGAGGCCAAGGCGCTGTTTGTACGTGAGGCCCTCGGCCTGACCGGTGATCTTCCGGCCCTCGCCAAGCCCTGAGATTTTCATTGAGGCTACTGCCCCCTTCGCGAGCTTGCTCGCGAAGGGGGCAGAACCGACAGCACAAGTTACAGGCTGCGCAACATCTGGTAACTCCTTGGGAAAGTGTTCGATTGAGAACCTAAATGTGAGTCCTTATCATTTGGCCCACATTTTCCGACCGAGAGATCACTCCCATGTTGGCACCCAAGCGTCTTCTGACCGCACTGGCCTTGACCCTGATCGGCACCGCCACCGCCCAGGCCGCCGACGAGGTAGTGGTTTACTCCTCGCGTATCGATGAACTGATCAAACCGGTATTCGATGCCTACACCGCCAAGACCGGGGTGAAGATCAAGTTCATCACCGACAAGGAAGCGCCGCTGATGCAGCGCATCAAGGCCGAAGGCGAAAACGCCACCGCCGACCTGTTGCTGACCGTCGATGCCGGCAACCTCTGGCAGGCCGAGCAAATGGGCATTCTCCAGCCGTTCACTTCCAAAGCCATCGATGCCAACATTCCCGCCCAATACCGCTCGTCCACCCATGCCTGGACCGGCCTGAGCCTGCGTGCGCGGACCATCGCCTATTCCACCAAACGGGTGAAACCGGGCGAACTGACCACCTACGAAGCGCTGGCCGACAAAAACTGGGAAGGCCGCCTGTGCCTGCGCACCGCGAAGAAGGTCTATAACCAGTCGCTGACCGCCACCATGATCGAAGTCCATGGCGCAGCGAAGACCGAAGAAATCCTCAAGGGCTGGGTCAACAACCTGTCCACCGACGTCTTCTCCGACGACGTCGCGGTGCTCGAAGCGATCAACGCCGGGCAATGCGATGCTGGCATCGTCAACACTTACTACTACGGCCGTCTGCACAAGCAGAAGCCGGATCTGGCGGTAAAACTGTTCTGGCCGAATCAGGCCGATCGCGGCGTACACGTCAACCTGTCGGGCATCGGTCTGACCCAGCATGCGCCGCACCCTGAGGCGGCCAAGGCGCTGGTCGAGTGGATGACCACCCCTGAGGCTCAGAAGATCTTTGCCGACGTGAACCAGGAGTTCCCGGCCAACCCGGCGGTGGCGCCGTCCGAAGAAGTGGCAGCCTGGGGCAAGTTCGTGGCTGACACCTTGCCGGTGGAAGTGGCAGGCAAGCGCCAGGCTGAAGCGATTCGGTTGATGGATCGTGCCGGCTGGAACTGAGTCTGTTGCTTGCTCACCGTTGATCGTGCCCACGCTCCGGGTGGAACGCAGCCCCCGACGCTGCGCGTCGATTTGCTGAAACCCTGACGCGGAACCTCATAAGATGTGTGCCCACGCAGAGCGTGGGCACAATCATTTAGCCCTCAGAGAGCCAAAAGTGGCCCACCTCGTCCAACGCCGCTGGTATCCCATCGTCTTCGCCATTGCTGCGCTGGTGCTGTTGCCCCTGAGCGTGTTGCTGCTCTCATGGCAGAGCATCGACCAGCAGATCTGGTCGCACCTGTGGCAAACCCAGATGCCGCGCCTGCTGGGCAACACCCTGACGCTGGTGCTGGGCGTCGGTGTCGGGGTGACGCTGCTCGGCGTCAGCCTCGCCTGGCTCACAAGCCTGTGCGAATTCCCCGGGCGACGCTGGCTGGACTGGGCGCTGATGTTGCCGTTCGCCATCCCGGCCTACGTGCTGGCGTTTGTCTTTGTCGGCCTGCTTGATTTCGCCGGCCCCGTGCAAACCCTGCTGCGCGAGTGGTTCGGTTCGGGCCTGCGACTGCCGCGGGTGCGTTCCACCGGCGGGGTGATTGTGGTGCTGGTGCTGGTTTTCTATCCCTACGTTTACCTGTTGGCGCGCACTGCGTTCCTCGCGCAGGGCAAAGGGCTGATGGAAGCGGCGCGGGTGCTTGGCCAATCACCGTGGCAAGCGTTCTGGCGCGTGGCGTTGCCGATGGCGCGTCCGGCCATCGGTGCCGGCGTGGCACTGGCGCTGATGGAAACCCTCGCCGATTTTGGCGCGGTGTCGGTGTTCAACTTCGACACCTTCACCACCGCCATCTACAAAACCTGGTACGGCTTCTTCAGCCTGTCGAGCGCTGCGCAACTGGCCAGCCTGTTGTTGTTGGTGGTGATGCTGGTGCTGTATGGCGAGCGCCGCGCGCGAGGGGCCAACCGGGCGGGCAACGAGCGGCCGCGGGTCAAGGCGTTGTATCACTTGCGTGGGTTGAAGGCGTTCGCGGCAATGAGTTGGTGTGGACTGGTTTTCGCCTGCGCGTTCGTCATTCCGCTGTTGCAACTGATCGTCTGGTTCTGGCAGCGCGGACGCTTCGATCTGGATGAGCGCTACGTCGGACTGATCATTCACACCCTGTACCTGGGGGGGATGGCGGCGTTGATGACCGTCAGCGTTGCGTTGCTGCTGGCCTTCGCTCGGCGTCTGGCACCCACTCGGGCGATTCGTTCCGGGGTGAGTCTGGCCAATCTCGGTTACGCCTTGCCGGGGTCGGTGCTGGCGGTATCGATCATGTTGGCGTTCAGTTATCTGGACCGGGAAATGGTGATTCCGCTCTCCGGCTGGCTCGGTGGCGCAGGCAAACCATTGTTGCTCGGCAGTCTGGCAGCGTTGCTGATGGCGTATCTGGTGCGGTTTATCGCTGTGGCCTATGGCCCGTTGGAAAACAGCCTGGCGCGTATACGGCCCTCTTTGCCCGAAGCGGCACGTAGCCTGGGTGTCAGTGGGCCACGACTGTTTTTCAAAGTGTATCTGCCGTTGTTGTTGCCCGGTACGCTGAGCGCGGCGTTGCTGGTGTTCGTCGATGTGCTCAAGGAAATGCCCGCGACCCTGCTGATGCGCCCGTTTGGCTGGGATACGCTGGCTGTGCGGATCTTCGAGATGACCAGTGAAGGGGAGTGGGCAAGGGCGTCATTACCGGCGTTGACCCTGGTTCTGGTCGGGTTGTTGCCGGTCATTGGCCTGATCAGACGTTCTGCACACAGAAACACTTAGTCGTCAGTCCTGAATCATGCGGCTACAATGCGCGGCATTCGGTGCGGATCGTCTGACAGACCCGTTCGCTGAAATCGGCTGAAAGCCTTCTATTTCAAGGCTTGAGCGCCGTGCAGCGGCTGTCCGCACCTTCGCCACGCCCGGAAGGAGAAACCCATGGGACAGCGTACGCCTCTGTATGACCTGCATCTCGCCCTCGGCGCGAAGATGGTCGATTTTGGCGGTTGGGACATGCCACTGCATTACGGCTCGCAGGTCGAGGAGCATCACGAAGTGCGCCGCGATTGCGGGGTGTTCGATGTGTCCCACATGACCGTTATCGACGTTGATGGTCCTCAGGCCAAGGCCTGGCTCCAGCATTTGCTGGCCAACGATGTCGAACGCCTGCACCGCCCCGGCCGTGCGTTGTACAGCACCATGCTCAACGAGCGTGGCGGCATCGTCGACGACATGATCGTCTATCGCCTCGACGACGGTTATCGCCTGGTGGTCAACGCCTCCACCCGCGATCAGGATCTGGCCTGGATGCAGGCGCAACTGGACGGGTTCGACGTGCAATTGCACGAACGTTCAGAGCTGGCGATGCTCGCCATTCAAGGCCCGCAAGCCCGACACAAGATTGCCGAACTGGTGACCCAGTCCCGCGCCACGCTGATCCAGCACCTCAAACCTTTCGAAGCTTACGCTGACGGCGACTGGTTCATTGCCCGCACCGGTTACACCGGTGAGGACGGTCTGGAAATCGCCCTGCCAGCGGATCAGGCGCCAGCGTTTTTCAACGATCTGGTCGGCGCCGGCATTTCTCCGATCGGCCTGGGCGCCCGCGACACTTTGCGTGTTGAAGCCGGGATGAACCTCTACGGTCAGGACATTCACCAAGACGTTTCGCCACTGGCCTCGAACATGGCCTGGAGCATTGCCTGGGAACCGGCATCGCGTCAGTTCATTGGCCGCGCGGCGCTTGAGGCGGAAAAAGCCGCTGGCATTGCGCAAAAACTGGTCGGCCTGGTGCTGGAAGAACGCGGTGTTTTGCGCGCTCATCAAGTGGTTCGTATCGCCGATGTTGGCGAAGGGGAGATCACCAGTGGTAGTTTCTCTCCTACGCTAAGCAAATCGATTGCCCTGGCGCGTGTTCCGATGGCCACCGCCGATCGCGCCGAAGTGGAAATCCGAGGCAAGTGGTATCCGGTTCGCGTGGTCAAACCGACCTTCGTGCGCCATGGCAAAACTTTGATCTAACCTTTTCCGGCGGGCACGACCGCTGACAATTTCCTGAGGACACCGAGCATGAGCAATATCCCCGCTGAACTGCGTTTTGCCGAAAGTCATGAGTGGGCGCGTCTGGAAGCTGACGGCACCGTTACCGTGGGCATCAGCGATCACGCGCAGGAAGCGCTGGGCGACGTGGTGTTCGTTGAGCTGACCGACGTGGGCAAAGTGTTTGCGGCTGAAGATCAGGCCGGTGTGGTCGAATCGGTGAAAGCGGCTTCCGACATCTACGCCCCGATCAGCGGTGAAGTGATTGCCGTCAACGAAGAGCTGAGCGGCTCGCCGGAACTGCTCAACTCCGATCCGTATGGCGCGTGGATCTTCAAGCTCAAGCCAAGCGACACCGCTGATCTGGAAAAACTGCTCGATGCAGCGGCCTACAAGGCTGTCATCGGCGAGTAAGCCAAACGCAATACCCAAAGCCCCGATCCGTCGGGGCTTTTTTGTGGGCGATCGTCAGGCGCCGCCCAACACGGCTTTCACTGCCGCCACCGAGCGCTCGACATCTTCCATGGTCATGGTGGTGAACATCGGCAGCGACACAATCAGTCGCCCGACCCGCTCGGCCACAGGTAGCGTTCCTTCCTTGAAGCCGCGCTCGCGGTACAGGCTCAGCAAGTGGATCGGCGGGTAGTGATAGCCGATGCCAATGCCACGCGCCTGCATCTGCTCCATGAACGTGGCCCGCGCCGGCAAGCCATCCTGGCGCTCCGGCAATACCAACTGAAACAGGTGCCAGTTGCTGTTCTCGAAATCCGCGGGCGGTAATTGCGCGCCATAGGTGGTTTCGAAATCCTCGCCGAAGCATTTGAAATAGTGTCGGGCCAGTTCACGTCGATGGGCGGTCAACGCCTCGATATGAGCGAATTGACCAAGGCCGATGGCGGCGGCGATGTCGGTCATGTTGAATTTGCCACCGAGCACGTCGACGTCCAGACCGTCGAAACCATGGCGGGTCACGCCCTGCAAGCGGTACTTCTGCGCCAGCCGTGCTTCCTCGGGCGTGTTCAGCACCAGGCAACCGCCCTCGGAGCAGGTCACGTTCTTGTTCGCCTGAAAGCTGAACGACACGAAGTCGCCGGTTGCGCCAATGCGCTGGCCATTCCAGCTCGAACCCAGGGCCTGAGCCGCGTCTTCGACAATGCGCAGATTGTGTTTGGCGGCGATGGCGTACAGGCGATCCATGTCCACTGGCAAACCGGCCAGATACACCGCAATCACCGCTTTGGTACGCGGTGTAATGGCGGCTTCGAGTTGATCCAGGTCGATGTTGCGGGTTATCGGGTCGATGTCGGCAAACACAGGCGTGGCGCCGACTTCAAGGATCACATTGGCCGTGGCCACCCAGGAAATCGGTGTGGTGATCACCTCGTCGCCCGGGCCGATGCCGGCAATGCGCAAGGCGATTTCCATGGTGCAGGTGCCGGAGTTGAACGTGCGCACCGGGCGCCCGCCAAAGTATTGCGAGAGCTGCGCTTCAAAGGCCTGAACTTTCGGCCCGCTGGTAATCCAGCCGGAGCGCAGCACGTCGCCTACAGCGGCAATCGTTGCTTCATCGATAACGGGTTTGGAAAACGGCAGGAATGGCAGTTGGCTCATGGGGCGTCGATCATCCGCTGGTTGGATGCCTGAGGCAGGCGCGCCACAGCATGGCCCGAAACCGCCGTCGGCGCCAAGCCGTGCGCGTCGATATCGACTGCTATGCTGGATTGACCGTGTTGCATTGACGCCGAGCGCCAGCCAAGAGAGAGCCCGTCATGTCCCAGTTGCCGTCCCTGAGCCAGTTACGTGATCCCGATGCCTTCCTGCGCCGTCACTTGGGGCCCGATGCCGCCGAGCAGCAGGCGATGCTCGACAGCCTGGGTCTGGGCAGTCGGATCGAACTGATCGAGCAAACCGTGCCGCCGGCGATCCGCTTCAATCGTGCGCTGGATTTGCCGCCAGCCCTCGATGAGCAAGCGGCACTGGCCAGGTTGCGCGGTTATGCCGAGCAAAATCAGGTCTGGACCAGCCTGATCGGCATGGGTTACCACGGCACCCTCACGCCGACCGTCATCCTGCGCAACGTGCTGGAAAATCCCGGCTGGTACACCGCGTACACGCCCTATCAACCGGAGATCGCCCAAGGCCGGCTCGAAGCGCTGCTGAATTTCCAGCAACTGACCATCGACCTCACCGGCCTCGACCTGGCCAATGCCTCGTTGCTCGACGAAGCCACGGCGGCAGCAGAAGCCATGGCGTTGGCCAAGCGCGTGGCGAAGTCCAAGAGCAATCTGTTTTTCGTCGACGAAAACTGCCATCCACAAACCCTTTCCGTGGTGCAGACCCGCGCCGAGGGCTTGGGTTTTGAAGTGATCGTCGACGCTGTGGATAACTTGAAGCAGCACCAGGTGTTCGGTGCGCTGCTGCAGTATCCCGACACGCACGGCGAGATCCGTGATCTGCGGCCGTTGATCGATCACCTGCATGCGCAACAGGCACTGGCCTGCGTCGCCACCGATTTGCTCAGTCTGTTGTTGCTGACGCCGCCGGGTGAACTGGGTGCGGATGTGGTGTTCGGCTCATCCCAGCGCTTTGGCGTGCCTATGGGGTACGGCGGCCCGCACGCCGCGTTTTTTGCCAGTCGCGAGGCATACAAACGGGCGATTCCCGGGCGGATCATCGGGGTGTCGAAAGACGCCCGGGGCAACGTGGCGTTGCGCATGGCCCTGCAAACCCGCGAACAACATATCCGCCGCGAGAAGGCCAACTCGAATATCTGCACCGCGCAGGTTCTCCTGGCCAACATCGCCAGTTTCTATGCGGTCTATCACGGGCCGGAAGGTTTGAAACGGATCGCCCAGCGCGTGCATCGGCTGACCTGCATTCTTGCCGCCGGTCTTGAGCGTCACGGCATCAACCGGGTCAACACACAGTTTTTCGACACGCTGACGCTGGAGGTGGGCGGCGCGCAAACCGCGATCATCGAAAGTGCTCAGGCTGCGCAGATCAACCTGAGGATTCTTGGCCGTGGCCGAGTCGGTCTGAGCCTCGATGAAACCTGTGACGAACGCACCGTCGCCAAACTTTTTGATGTGCTGCTGGGTGCCGATCATGGGCTGATCGTTGACGATCTTGACGCTGAAGTGCTGCTTTCCGGCATTCCCGTCACGCTCCAGCGCAACACGCCTTACCTGCGTCATCCGGTGTTCAACGCCCATCACAGCGAAACCGAGATGCTGCGTTACCTCAAGCAATTGGAGAACAAGGATCTGGCGCTCAACCAGTCGATGATCCCGCTGGGCTCCTGCACCATGAAGCTCAACGCCACCAGCGAGATGATCCCGATCACCTGGCCACAGTTCGCCCACCTGCATCCGTTTGCGCCGCGAGAACAGGCGGTCGGTTACACCTTGATGATCGAGGAGCTGGAGCGCTGGTTGTGCGCGATCACCGGGTTCGATGCAATCTGCATGCAGCCCAACTCCGGGGCTCAGGGCGAGTACGCCGGGCTGCTGGCGATCCGCAAGTATCACGAGAGTCGTCAACAGGGCGCGCGGGATATCTGCCTGATTCCGTCCTCGGCCCACGGCACTAACCCGGCCTCGGCGCAGATGGCCGGAATGCGCGTGGTGATCGTCGAGTGTGATGACGCGGGTAACGTTGATCTGGAGGACTTGAAGGCCAAAGCCGCCGAGGCGGGGAATAAGCTGTCGTGCCTGATGGCGACCTATCCGTCGACCCACGGCGTGTACGAGGAGGGCATCAGCGAGATTTGCGAGGTTATCCACCAGCACGGCGGTCAGGTGTACATGGATGGCGCCAACCTGAATGCGCAGGTTGGACTGACGCGGCCAGCAGACATCGGCGCCGATGTCTCGCACATGAACTTGCACAAGACCTTTTGCATTCCCCATGGCGGTGGCGGGCCGGGTATGGGGCCGATCGGCATTCGCGCGCACTTGGCGCCGTTCGTCGCCAATCATCCGGTGGTGCCGATTGACGGGCCAATGGCGCAGAACGGCGCCGTGAGCGCGGCGCCGTGGGGCAGTGCGAGCATTCTGCCCATCAGTTGGATGTACATCGCGATGATGGGGCCGCAACTGGCGGACGCCAGCGAGGTGGCGATTCTGGCGGCGAATTATCTGGCCCAGCATTTATCCGGTGCTTTTCCGGTGCTGTACACCGGACGCAACGGTCGGGTAGCCCATGAATGCATTCTCGATCTGCGGCCACTCAAAGCGCAGACCGGTATCAGCGAGGAAGACGTCGCCAAGCGTTTGATGGACTACGGCTTCCATGCGCCGACCATGTCGTTCCCGGTGCCGGGTACGTTGATGGTTGAACCGACCGAGAGTGAATCCAAGGCTGAACTGGACCGCTTCATCGGCGCGATGCTGAGCATCCGCGCCGAAATCAACGAAGTGCAAAATGGCAACTGGCCGGCCGAAGACAATCCGCTCAAGCATGCGCCGCACACGTTGGCTGATGTCACCGGGGTGTGGGAACGGCCCTATAGCATCGAGCAGGGCATCACCCCGGATGCCCATACCAAAGCGCACAAGTATTGGCCGGCGGTGAATCGGGTGGACAACGTTTACGGGGATCGCAACCTGTTTTGTGCCTGCGTACCGGTGGACGACTACCGCTGAACTGATGGTTGAACCGGATCCACTGTGGGCTGGCTCGCGAAAGCGGTGTGTCAGTTAGCGGAGAGGTTGGCTGGGCTGATGCCTTCGCGAGCCAGCCTGCTCCCACAGGGTTCTATGGTGAATGTGAAATAGCGAGCAAAAAAATGCCGCTCAATCGAGCGGCATTTTTGTGGGCGAAAGGCTTATTCGGAAGCCACGGCGTTCTTCGTCAGAATCGCATTCGCCAATTCCATGTCCGTCGCTTGCAGGCCCGGGTTGTCGGCGCGGACTTTCTGCATCGCTGCTTCCAGATACGGACCGCGAATGCCGCCGTCACTGGCAACGAAACTGCCGGCATCGTCCTGTGCCGCGACGATCAATTTGTGATCCTTGAAGGTCAGGTAAGTCGAACCGGTGGTAGCACCGGACGAAATGACGTTACGCCAAAAGCTGTCCGCCATGGCCGAACCAACGGGAAGGGACAGCAAGGCCAGCGTGGCGACAGCAAGTTTGAGACGCATGATGAGGTGACTCCTGGGGTTAACTACGGCGTTGGATCGTCATTTTCCCGATCCGGTTCCGTACGCAATCATTCGGCACGCTCAACCAACAAAATCGCGCCTTGTTGCCCGGTCACGCGAACACGCTCGCCAACCGGTGTATCCGGCCCTCGGGCGATCCACACGCCATCAGCAACCTTGATCTTGCCGTGACCGCCGGCAATCGCTTCGCTGACCACGAACACGTTGCCGATCAATTCCTGCCCCCGCAGGTTCAGGAGTGGTTGATCACTGCGACGCACCGCGGTGCGTTGGCGTCGCCACCAATACAGCGCGGTCAGGATCGAAAACAGCGCAAACAGCACCAGCTGGATTTCCCACGGCAGCGTCGGCAAGACAAACGTTGTGACCCCGACAGCGGCAGCCGCCATGCCGATCCACAACAGATAGCCGCCAGCCCCGAACACTTCGAGGATCAGCAACACGGTGCCCAGCCCCAGCCAGCTCCAGAAGGTGAACAGTTCGGTCGGCATGACTCAGACCTTCTTGCCGTCAAAAGTCGCTTTGACAATTTCGGTAATCCCACCCACCGCGCCGATCATCGAACTGGCTTCCAGTGGCATGAGGATGACTTTGCTGTTGTTGGCCGAGGCCAGTTTGCCCAGTGCGTCGATGTATTTTTGCGCGACGAAATAGTTGACCGCTTGTACGTTGCCGCCGGCGATGGCTTCGGACACCACTTTGGTCGCCTGGGCTTCGGCTTCGGCCTGGCGCTCGCGGGCTTCGGATTCAAGAAACGCGGCCTGACGGCTACCTTCGGCTTCCAGAATCTGTGCCTGCTTCTTGCCCTCTGCGGTGAGGATCGCCGAGGCTCGCAGGCCTTCGGCTTCGAGGATCTGCGCACGTTTGATACGTTCGGCTTTCATTTGTCCGGACATGGCAGCCATCAGGTCAGCGGGCGGGCTGATGTCCTTTATTTCGATCCGGGTGATTTTGATGCCCCAGGGGGCGGTGGCTTCGTCGACGGTGCGCAGCAGCCGTTCGTTGATGTTGTCACGCTGGCTGAGCATGGCGTCCAGCTCCATGGAACCGAGCACAGTGCGGATGTTGGTCTGCAGCAAATTGCGAATGGCGTGTTCGAGGTTGTTCACCTCGTAGGCGGCCTGGGCCGTGTTGACCACCTGGAAGAAACACACGGCGTCGATCTGCACCGTGGCGTTGTCGGAGGTGATGACTTCCTGGGGCGGGATATCCAGCACGCTTTCCATCACGTTGATCTTGCGACCGATACGATCCATCACCGGAATGATGATGTTCAGGCCAGGTTTGAGGGTGTTGGTGTAGCGCCCGAAGCGCTCGACCGTCCACTCGAAACCCTGGGGCACGACTTTGAAACCCATGAACAGAATGGCGATTGCCAGGGCCACAAACAGTAAAAGCACACTTCCGGTCTGCATAACGATTCCTTGTTGGATGGATCAATGGGGTTGCGATGGCGCCAGTGTAACGGCGTGGCCCGGGCTTAAGAACAGCTTGATGGCAATCTGATTATTTGTGCTCGCTCTGCGGCGTCACCCGCAGCACCTCCTCAATCGTCGTCAACCCTGCCGCCACTTTCTGTGCGCCGGACAGGCGCAAGCTGCGCATGCCTTCCTTGAACGCCTGGCGGCGGATCGCAGTGAGGTCGGTGTCCGGGGTGATGAAGGCTTTGAGGCTGTCGCTCAGTTGCATGATTTCGTAGACCCCCGCGCGGCCGCGATAACCGGTGTCGCGGCACTCCAGGCAACCGATGGCGCGATGGGCACTGCCCGGCAGCGGCGCCTGCCAGGGGCGGGTCAGGGTTTGCCAGTCCTCATCTTCGAGTGTCAGCGGCGCCTTGCAATGAGGGCACAAGGTGCGCACCAGTCGTTGCGCCATGACCCCGAGTACGGTGGCTTTGATCAGGTAATGCGGTACGCCCAGTTCGAGTAAACGGCTGATCGCACTCGGTGCGTCGTTGGTGTGCAAGGTCGACAGCACCAGGTGCCCGGTCAGTGCAGCCTGAATCGCCATTTCGGCGGTTTCGAGGTCGCGGATCTCGCCGATCATGATGATGTCCGGGTCTTGCCGCATCAGCGCGCGCACCCCGGCGGCGAAACTCAGATCGATGTTGTGCTGCACCTGCATCTGGTTGAATGCCGGCTCGACCATTTCGATGGGGTCTTCGATGGTGCAGAGGTTGACCTCCGGCGTCGCCAGTTTCTTCAGCGTGGTGTACAGCGTGGTGGTCTTGCCCGAACCGGTCGGCCCGGTGACCAGAATGATGCCGTTGGGCTGTCGGGTCATGTCCTGCCAGCGGCGCAGGTCGTCGGCGGAAAAACCCAACTGATCGAAGTTCTTGAGCAGCACTTGCGGGTCGAAGATGCGCATGACCATTTTTTCGCCAAACGCGGTGGGCAGCGTTGATAACCGCAACTCGACTTCACCGCCGTCCGGGGTCTTGGTCTTGACCCGGCCGTCCTGGGGTTTGCGCTTTTCGGCGACGTTCATCCGGCCGAGGCTTTTCAGGCGGCTGACAATCGCCATGGTCACCTGCGGCGGGAATTGATAGACGTTGTGCAGCACCCCATCGATGCGAAAACGCACCGTGCCTTGCTCGCGGCGCGGTTCGATGTGGATATCACTGGCGCGCTGTTGAAAGGCGTACTGGAACAGCCAGTCGACGATGTTGACGATGTGCGCGTCGTTGGCGTCCGGCTCCTGATCGCTGGCGCCGAGGTTGAGCAGTTGCTCGAAGTTGCCCAGGTTACCGTTCTGCTGATCGCCGCTGCTCGCGCCGCTGACCGATTTGGCCAGGCGAAAGAACTCGACGCTGAAGCGCTGGATATCTACCGGGTTGGCGACCACCCGTCTGATCGGCAGCTTCAGTACGTGAGTCAGGTCGGCTTCCCAGCCGTTCACATAGGGCTGGGCGCTGGCCACGGTCACCGAGTCGCGGTCGACTCCAACCGCGAGGATCTTGTGCCGTTGGGCAAAGGCGTAGGACATCAGCGGGGTGATGGCGGCGACGTTGATCTTCAGCGGATCGATGCGCAGGTACGGCTGGCCGGCCTGCTGCGCCAGCCACAGGGTCAGGCTTTCAAGATCGAGGTGCTTGCCCGGACGGCTGAGGTCGTCCAGTTGTTGGCTGGCGATGAACTCCAGCGGGTGTATCTGACCGTGGGCGGCATGACGGCGGCGCGCAATCAGCGCCTGCTCCGCCGAGTCCTGGCTGATGAAGCCTTGGGCGACCAGTTCGCGCAGCACATCGTTGAGTTCCAGCCAGCGGTCCTGAATAGCGAGTTGAACGGACATGCGGGCTTCCTTTTAAGCGACGTTGCGCCAAAGGATAGTCGCGGCCCGGCAGACCGTTGGGCCACTACCCGACGAAGCCGTTGCCGGATTTGTCAGCCGGCAGCCTGCGCTGGCGCCTCCCACGCGCTGTCGGCGTTTTGCAGATTCACCGAGCAGACGCTGATCAGGTTACGAAGCTTTTGCGCGATGACCTGAGCGCGATGCCAGCTCAGGCCGCCCATGATCAGGTCGATCGACAGCAGATCGTCCAGCCGCTGCACGTTGACCTGCTCGGGCGTGAGCAATTGCAGTGCGAACAGGTTCAGCACTCGCACCAGCAAGTCCGGCTCGGCCTCGGCGAGGATCTGATAGTGCGCCAGGCAATGGGCGTTGCTGACGTTCCAGACGTCGGCGCGGGTGGGTGGGGGGGGTACGGCTTCGAGGTGCGGCATGACGAGTCTCCAAAATCGCTGGAGGAATTTTTACATTCGGTGTCGGGTATTTCTTATCTATGATTAGCGTTAATGGCGGTTGATCGGGAAGATCAATTCGCAAAGTTGTCTATTTGAGGTTTTTTTATGCATAGCGAACTGGACGGCTACGACCGCAAGATTCTCGCCCTGCTGCAAGAGGACGCTTCGCTGTCCAGTGCGCAGATCGCCGAACAGGTGGGGCTGTCGCAATCACCGTGCTGGCGGCGGATTCAGCGGATGAAGGAGGAAGGGATCATTCGCGGGCAGGTGACGTTGCTGGATCGCAAGAAAATCGGCCTGAACACGCAGATCTTTGCCGAGATCAAACTCAATGCGCACGGGCGTTCGAACTTCACCGAATTCACCGAAGCGATTCGTGGTTTTCCGCAAGTGCTGGAGTGTTATGTGCTGATGGGCGCGGTCGACTTTCTGCTGCGCATTGTTGCGGCGGACATCGAGGCCTATGAGCGGTTCTTCTTCGAGAAGCTGTCGCTGGTGCCGGGGATTCAGGAAGTGAACTCGATTGTGGCGTTGTCAGAGATCAAGTCCACAACGAGCCTGCCGGTTTGAGTTTTCAGGCGTCTGTAATGGCCTCTTCGCGAGCGGGCTCGCACACATTTGGAATGAGTTTCCCTGTGTGCGACCCTGCTCGCGAAAGCGGTGTTACATGCGCAGCAGCATTTTCCACGCGCGATTCTGATAAACCGCAATCGCCTGCTGCTTGCGCGCATCGAGCAATTCGTCAGTGATGGTCGGCTCGTTGGCCAGTTGCGCCAGTTTGTTCAGCTCGCCGTACAGGCGATCCATTTCCGGGATCTCCAGCACGTTGCGCGCGTGGTGTAGCCAGACCTGAATGCGCTCGATACGCGGCAGTTGCTCGGCCAGATCTTCCGGCTGTTGCTGATAGCGCTGCAATTGCAGGGACGTGGCTTCTTCGCCCAGCAGGCGCGGCAACCAACTGTGCAACTGCGCGCCACCCTGACGATTGCCACGCGTGTTGCGCTCGGCGGTCCAGGTGCGGGCCAGCAACCAGCGCGAGGTGTTCAGCGAGAACAGGCCCCAGCGTGGGTCTTGGAGTTCTTCGAGGAACTGCTCCGGCGCGGCTTTGCGCACGTCTTCGTCTTCGATACCGGCCTGAACCAGCGGACGCCAGTCTTCCAGCAATGCATCCAGCGCGACGCGCAGGTCGTGGGTCGATGGACGCGGCGCAGCCTGACCGAGGCTGCTGAGCAGGGCGCGCATTTCCGCCAGGTTTTCGACCCAGTCCAGCAACAGGCGCCAGTGACCGTTGAAACGGTACTGTTCAGCCAGACGCTGGCTGCTGCCGAGCAAGTGCCAGCACAGCGCGGCGAAGGCGTCGTCCAGTGGCGTTTCGGTTGTCAGTTGCGGCGCCGGCAGGCTCAGCGAGTAGCTGTTGGCGTCATATAGACGGTAGCCACGCTCGGCCTTGCTGATGTCGCACGGCATCAGAGCCAGGGTTTCGGCCAGTTCGGCGGCCAGTTCCAGCAGCGCGGCAGGCTCGCCTTCGCGCAGTTCCAGCTCCAGCTCGCAGATTTCTTCTTTCTGTTTGCCGACCACGACGTGGCCCAGATCCAGAGCGGCTTCGATGACCACTTTGCTCTTGCCACGGCCCCAGGCGATTTCGGCGCGCTCGCGAACGAAATCGGTGGTGAAGATCGGCTTCAGGGTTTTCTTGTCCAGTTCGGCCAGTTCCTCGGGCCAGCATTCGCCGTCGAGTTTCTTCACGTCGAGCTTGGCTTTGGGCAGGTTCCAGTCGTATTCGTTACGCTCGGACAGACCGGCAACGCTCTGGCCACGGGTCTTGAGGGTCTGAATCACCTCATCGCCATCCTTGCGCAGGCGCAGGGCAACTTTGGCCTGGGCCAGGTCGCGCTCGGGGGTGTCGAAGTACTGGTTCATCAACTCACGGCGTTCCCAGCCATTTTTGTTGCGTTTTTTCAGTAGCGGGTGCTCGCGCAGGGCAGCGAGGGTTTCGCGGCTGACGCGGAGTTTGATTTCGGTTTCTTTCTGCATGGCCGGAAAATCCAGGATCGGGAGCGCAGCCGGGGGAATGTGTGGCTGCCAAGGCCGTGCAGTGTACAGGACTGATTCGTCCTACGCCCTGCGGCGGTTTATTCCTGGCGCCGGATGGTTCTATGATGGACTTCAACTCGGGAGTTGGAGTCAGCGATGCCTTTGCCGTCCATGAAAGACCAGTTCACTGCGCTGATTGCCGCGCCGTCGGTCAGCTGCACCCAACCGAACCTGGATCAGTCCAACCGGGCGGTCATCGATCTGCTTGCCGGCTGGCTGGGTGATCTGGGTTTCAGCTGTGATATCCAGCAGGTCACTCCCGGCAAATTCAACCTGCTCGCCAGTTTCGGCAGCGGCCCCGGCGGGCTGGTGCTGGCCGGGCACAGCGACACGGTGCCGTACGACGATGCGTTGTGGCAGACCGATCCGCTGACTCTCACCGAAGTCGATGGCCGCTGGGTCGGTCTGGGCAGTTGTGACATGAAGGGCTTCTTCGCCCTGATCATCGAAGCCGTGCGCCCGCTGCTCGACCAACCGTTCAAGCAACCGCTGCTGATCCTCGCCACTTGCGATGAAGAGAGCTCGATGTCCGGCGCCCGTGCGCTGGCCGAGGCTGGGCGGCCGCTGGGCCGTGCTGCCGTGATCGGCGAGCCGACCGGGCTCAAGCCGATCCGCATGCACAAAGGCATCATGATGGAGCGCATCGACATTCTCGGGCAGAGCGGCCATTCGTCGGATCCGCGCCTGGGCCACAGCGCCCTCGAAGCGATGCACGATGCCATCGGCGAACTGCGTGGCCTGCGCCTGCTGTGGCAGCGTGAATTCAACAACCCACAGTTCAGCGTGCCGCAACCGACGATGAACTTCGGTTGCATCCATGGCGGCGACAACCCCAACCGTATCTGCGGCCAGTGTTCCCTGGAATTCGACCTGCGCCCGTTGCCGGGCATGGACCCGAACGTGCTGCGCGCCGAGATTCTGCGCAAGCTCAACCCGGTCGCCGAACGGCATCAGGTGAAGATCGACTACAAACCGTTGTTCCCGGAGGTGCCGCCGTTCGAGCAGGCTGAAGATGTCGAATTGGTGCGTATTGCCGAAAAGCTCACCGGTCACCGTGCCGAAGCAGTAGCGTTTGGCACCGAAGCGCCTTATCTTCAGCGCCTGGGCTGCGAAACCATCGTGCTCGGCCCTGGCGACATCGCCTGTGCGCATCAGCCCGGCGAGTACCTTGAAATGTCACGTTTGCAGCCTACCGTGCATCTATTGCGACAGTTGATTGAACATTACTGCCTGAGCCCGGACAAACCCTGATGTCTCCTTGCGGGAGCGGGCTGTGTTTTGTCCGATCAAACGCTGTAAATTGCCAACATCCCAACCCGTATTCATGAGGAGAGCGCGCGTGTCGCCAAGCCTGTTCCGACGATAACCACCAGCCCGCTGTGCGTTTTCCGTTTCGCCCTTTTTTTCCGGCTGCTATTTATTACAGGCCCAGGTTCATGCCCGAATACGTTAATTGGCTTCGTCACGCGTCCCCTTATATCAATGCCCACCGCGATTGCACCTTCGTCGTCATGCTGCCCGGCGACGGCGTTGAGCATCCGAATTTCGGCAACATCGTCCACGACATCGTGCTGCTGCACAGCCTCGGCGTGCGTTTGGTGCTGGTGCACGGTTCGCGTCCGCAGATTGAAACCCGCCTCGCCGCTCGCGGCCTGACTCCGCATTACCACCACGGCATGCGCATCACCGATGCGGCGACGCTGGAATGTGTGATCGACGCCGTTGGCCAACTGCGGATCGCCATCGAAGCGCGCCTGTCGATGGACATGGCTTCCTCGCCCATGCAGGGCTCGCGTCTGCGCGTGGCCAGCGGCAATCTTGTTACCGCGCGGCCGATCGGTGTGCTGGAAGGGGTCGACTATCACCACACCGGCGAAGTGCGCCGGGTCGACCGCAAGGGCATCAACCGTTTGCTGGACGAGCGTTCGATTGTGTTGCTGTCGCCGCTGGGGTATTCGCCGACCGGCGAGATTTTCAACCTGGCTTGCGAAGACGTCGCTACTCGCGCCGCCATTGACCTGGGCGCCGACAAGTTACTGCTGTTCGGCGCTGACCTTGGCCTGATCGACGAGAACGGCAAACTGGTGCGTGAGCTGCGCCCGCAGCAAGTACCGGCGCATTTGCAGCGTCTGGGCAGCAGCAATTATCAGGCGGAGTTGCTCGATGCCGCCGCTGAAGCCTGCCGTGGCGGCGTGGCGCGCAGCCATATCGTCAGTTACGTCGAGAACGGCGCGCTGCTGACCGAACTGTTCACCCGTGACGGTGGCGGTACGTTGGTGGCCCAGGAGCAATTCGAGCTGGTACGCGAGGCGGCGATTGAAGACGTCGGCGGCTTGCTCGACCTGATCAGCCCGCTGGAAGAGCAAGGCATTCTGGTGCGTCGTTCGCGCGAAGTGCTGGAGCGCGAAATCGAGCAGTTCAGCGTGGTTGAGCGTGAAGGCATGATCATCGCCTGTGCGGCGCTGTATCAGATTGCCGAATCGGATGCCGGCGAACTGGCCTGCCTGGCAGTAAACCCGGAGTACCGCCACGGCGGTCGCGGTGATGAACTGCTGGAGCGCATCGAGACTCGTGCCCGGGCCCAAGGCTTGAAGACATTGTTCGTCCTCACCACGCGTACTGCGCACTGGTTCCGTGAGCGTGGGTTTGAGCCAAGCAGCGTTGAGCGTCTGCCGGCAGCGCGGGCCTCGTTGTACAACTTTCAGCGCAATTCGAAGATCTTCGAAAAGACGCTTTGATTCATCAGGGGGTGGGGAGCCGGTACAGGCTGCAAGCTCCCCATCCCATCGTGTTTCTTCTGACACTCTCCTCCTGATTTCCCACCACTGAAAACGACGTCTGAATCGAGCCGGGTCATGCCGGCAAGGACGGCGGCTGCGCTGTGAGCGGAAAAAATCTTCCGATACACAAACTGTAACAATTGACCCGGATAGTGCGCTGGGTTGGGTGTTGGGGTGACGGAATTGTGTCTGGATTGCTTCAGTGCAAAACGGACTAAACAGGACGCTCTTAATACCCTTCAGGAATTGACCGGCGCGTTGTCGTGGGGAGCACCATAGCGCGCAAATGCGGGGTTCAAATTCCTAAAGGGTATTAGAAAAGAAGGTATCCATTCTTTTCAGGTTCATGACGAATTCATGAACCTGCATGGACCAAAAAACCGGAGATTAGACCATGGTCGTAGACACACAAAGTTACGATTGACTTGTGGGTCACGCTCTGGCGCTAATCGCGAACCTTCGGACTCGGGCATCGATCCGGGCCAGGAACACAAGAATTAGAAACGAGAGGAGCTTAACAATGAATAAGTCCACTTTGGCCGTGGCTGTGGCCGTAGGGGTTTTGGCGCAGCAGGCAGGCGCCGCGGGTTTCATCGAAGACAGCAAGGCGTCCATCAGTTCTCGCACCATGTACTTCAATGCCGACAATCGTGACGGCGGATCGGATCAGAAAGAAGCCGCGCAGGGCTTCAAGTTCGATTACCTGTCCGGTTTCACTCAAGGCACGGTCGGTTTTGGTCTTGATGTCCAGGCGCTCAGCGGTATTCACCTGGACGGTGGCCGTGGTCATCACCCAAACAATAATTCGTTCAATCCAAGTGATTCCGACGGCTCGGCCACGCAGTCGTGGAGCCGCATCGCAGGTAACGTCAAGGCACGTCTGTCCAAGACCGAAGCTCACTTGGGTGGCGCGCTGCAACCTAGCTTGCCGATTCTGGTCGCGAACGATAGCCGTCTGCTGCCTCAAACCTTCGAGGGTGGCACGATCACCTCCAAGGAAATCGACAACGTCACCTTCAACGCCGGTCAGCTCGAGCACGCGGTGGGTCGCGCCTCGTCAAACAGTACCGGCCTGGCCGTGGCCGGTGGTACGCAGGACAGCAATCAGTTCCGCTATGCCGGTGCTGACTGGAAGGTCACCAAAGACCTGACCCTGCAGTACTACCACTCGAACCTGCAGGACTATTACAAGCAGAACTTCTTCGGCCTGGTGCACGTTCTTCCGATCAGCACCAACCAGTCGTTCAAGACCGATATCCGTTATTTCGACAGCAGCTCCGACGGCAAGAACGGCGAAGCCGGCTATCAGTTCAACAACAACGGTGGCTATGCCAAGAACGCCGGTGAAGTTGACAACAAAACCTGGAGTGCGATGTTCACCTACACCTTGGGTGGCAGTGCCTTCCTGGTGGGTCATCAGCGCGTCAACGATGACGGTGGTTTCGTCTTCCTGAACCAAGGCAACGTGGTCGATGGCAATGGTCGTAACGAAGGTGCGGGGGGCGCGAGCTTCTACCTGTTCACTGATGCGATGGTCAACAGCTTCATTCGTGCTGGTGAAAACACCACGTTCGGTCAATACAGCTATGACTTCGCTGCGCTGGGCGTGCCTGGCCTGAAAGCCTCGGTTGCCTACTTGTACGGTGATGACATCAAAGCCAAGAACGGTGGCGCCGATCAGTCCGAGTGGGAACGTGACCTGCGTGTGGACTACACCATTCAGCAAGGTGCTCTGAAAGGGTTTGGCACGACGGTGCGTCATGGTACTTACCGTGGCAGCGGTACCGGCATCGCCAGCCAGGATCAAACGCGTCTGATCTTCAACTACACCTATAGCTTCATGTAAAAAGTCCTCGAAAAAGAACCTCGCCCTTTGGCGAGGTTTTTTTTGCGCTTTTTTTGATATTCCTTAATTAGAGCTTCTAATTGTTTTTTATTCTTTTTTGCTTTTTATGCGGGGGGCTAAAGTGAGCCCGTCCGGAGCCGGTGATCTGCCCGGTGTTTTGGCCATTTTGTCCCTCGACAATCCTGGCATTCAGGAATCGGCGCCTCAGCCGATACCTCGGATCGGTGGTGCGTTTGTATATACCCTAACGCTATGAAAAAGAGCGGGATAATTCTTTTTGGGATTATGCCGGGGTATTCTTCCGCGGCTTTGGCTGGGGGGTAAACGGCCAGCCGCGAATGACACGTTGAGGATTGCGGGCAATCGATCCGCAACCGCCAACAAAAGAACTGGAAACGATAGGAGCGATACATGAACAAGTCCACCTTGGCCCTGGCTGTGGCCGTAGGGGTTTTGGCGCAGCAGGCAGGCGCCGCCGGTTTCATCGAAGACAGCAAAGCTACCTTGGGGCTGCGTAACTTCTACATCAATAACGATAACCGTGACTCGGGTGCTCACTCCACCCAGAGCAAAGCTGAAGAATGGGGCCAAGGCTTCGATCTGCGCTTCATCTCCGGTTACACCCAAGGTACCGTCGGTTTCGGTATCGATGCCATCGGCCTGTTGGGCGTGCGTCTGGATTCGGGTGGCGGCACCAATGGGGCAACCAGCAGCACGTCGTACGGCGGCACGGTTTTCCCAAGTGAGTCCAATGGCAAAGCGGTTAACAACTTCTCCAGCCTGGGCCTGACTGCCAAAGCCAAGATCTCCCAGACTGAACTCAAGCTCGGCACCCTGCAGCCAAAGCTGCCAGTCATCGTGACCAACGATGGCCGTCTGCTGCCGCAAACCTTTCAAGGTGGCCAGATCACGTCCAACGAGATCAAAGACCTGACGCTGATTGGCGGTCAGATCGAAGCTGTGAAGGGGCGTAACTCCAGCAATAACGAAAACCTGGCCATTGGCGGTGCAAGTGCTCGTACGGCTAACAGCAACAAGTTCATCTACGCCGGTGGTGATTACAAAATCACCAAAGACCTGACTGCCCAGTACTACTACGGCAATCTGGAAGACTTCTACAAACAGCACTTCCTGGGCCTGGTTCACAACTGGGCAATTGGCCCTGGCGTGTTGAAATCGGACTTGCGTTATTTCAACAGCTCCGATGACGGCTTGAACGGTCACGACTCGGCTTATTTCAGCAACGGTAACTACACCGGTTTCAATGCGGGTAAGGGCAAAGTCGACAACAACCTTTACAGCGGCTTGTTCCTGTATAGCGTTGAAGGTCATACCTTCGGCGGCGGTTACCAGGTCAGCAACGGCAGCAGTGACTTCCCTTGGCTGAACCAGGGTGATGGGTCCTCGGCTTACATCACCACCGACATGCAGATCGCCAAGTTTGCCCGTGCTGGCGAACGTACGTGGCAGGCTCGCTACTCCTATGACTTCGCCAAGGTTGGCGTGCCTGGCCTGACCGCGGGTGTGGTTTACCTGCGTGGCGATAATATCGACACCGTGGGTAAAAATGGCCGTGAAAACGGCCATGGCAACTCCGAGTGGGAACGTGACCTGACCATCGGTTACGTCGTACCAGAAGGCCCGCTGAAGAACGTTGGCGTAATGTGGAAAAACGCTATGTGGCGCAACGACATCCCAGGTCAGCGTGACCAGGATGAAAACCGCCTGATCGTCAGCTACTCGATCCCGCTGCTGTAATCGCGCGTCTCGATTCGCTGAAGTAAAAAAAGCCCCGTCCGGCATCGCGCCGGACGGGGCTTTTGCGTTTTCGAGTCAGACTCACCCCCGTAAGCCCTCCCCGAAGTTCCACTCTTTTGCAGCTACTCAAGGCCTTCTCGAACCTTGCGAGCGATGTTCGGCGCGATGCCCTCGAGCGTCCAGTGAACGATGTTTAATATTCTTTTTTGGTATCGATGTCTTCTTATTTATTCTTTTATTAAAGGACGAAAGCCGAGCTACAGTTTAGGTCTCCAAACATTGATCAGGAGCAGCATCATGAGCCTCAGACTCGGCGACATCGCCCCCGATTTCGAACAAGACTCCAGCGCCGGCAAGATTCGTTTCCACGAATGGCTCGGCGATAGCTGGGGCGTGCTGTTCTCTCACCCGGCGGACTTCACCCCGGTGTGCACCACGGAGCTGGGCTTTACCGCCAAGCTCAAGGACGAGTTCAGCAAACGTGGCGTCAAAGCCATCGCACTGTCGGTCGACCCGGTGGATTCGCACCAAAAATGGATCGAAGACATCAACGAAACCCAGAACACTCTCGTCAACTTCCCGATCCTGGCCGATGCCGATCGCAAGGTGTCGGATTTGTACGACCTGATCCACCCGAACGCCAGCGACACCTTGACCGTGCGTTCGCTGTTCGTGATCGATCCGAACAAGAAGATTCGTCTGACCATCACCTACCCGGCGAGCACCGGGCGCAACTTCCACGAGATTTTGCGGGTGATCGATTCGCTGCAACTCACCGACAACTACAAAGTGGCCACACCGGCCAACTGGCAGGACGGTGATGAGGTGGTGATCGTGCCGTCGCTCAAGGATGAAGACGAGATCAAGCGACGCTTTCCGAAGGGCTACCGCACGGTGAAACCCTACCTGCGCCTGACGCCGCAGCCGAACAAGTGAATCAATAAAGTTTGCGGTGTAGCCACCACCGCTTTCGCGAGCAAGCCCACACACATTTTGAAATGCGTTCCCCCCCCCCTGTGGGAGCGGGCTTGCTCGCGAAGGCGTCAGTTCAATCAGCACAGGATTCAGCATTTTCAGCACCCAACAGCAGGGGATTTCAGGCCGTTTGACGGCCTGTTTTTTTTGCCTGGGGGAACGTCAATCGCATAGCTCTAAAGTGCATAACCAAATGAATAAATATGATTTATGGATATATAAATCAACTGGTAAGGTCACTCACATCGACGCGAGATCGCATCCTGCGAATCGCCTGTAACGCTTAAGGAATGGTCTCAATGCTGGTCGTCTCTCTCGGTGGCAGTCCCAGCCTGCGCTCCCGCTCCGGGGTGCTGCTGGAGCGCTCGCAACGCTGGTTGCAGGCGCAAGGGGTGGAAGTGGTGAGTTATCAGGTGCGGGACTTTCCCGCCGAAGATTTGCTTCACGCCCGTTTCGACAGCCCGAAGGTACTCGACCTGCTGGCGCAGATTGAAAACGCCGATGGCCTGCTGATCGCCACGCCCGTTTACAAGGCTTCGTTTTCCGGTGCCTTGAAGACCTTACTGGACCTGCTGCCCGAGCGCGCCTTGCACCACAAGGTTGTTTTGCCGATGGCCACGGGCGGTAGCATCGCCCACATGCTGGTGGTCGATTACGCGCTCAAGCCTGTGCTGTCGGCATTGAAAGCCCAGGAAATGCTGCAAGGGATTTTTGCCGAGGACAGCCAGATCGCTTACGGCCAAGGCAGTGCCGTGGCGCAACTGGCGCCGGCGCTGGAGCAGCGTCTGCATGAGGCGCTGGAGCAGTTTGTCAGCGCCATCGCCCGCCGACCGAAGCCGCTGGAGCCGGGCCTGTTGAATGAACGTTTGTTGAGTGCTCGCTGGAGCATTTGAGCCGATTGTCCAGATGCATCGAAACATGAAGTACTCGCCTTACTCGCCCGCCAACGGGCAAGCAGGTGCAGCCAAAACCCAACAGCAAAAAGGAGAGCGCTATGCGCACTGTATTTTTGCGTCGCGGTCTGGTCGCTCTGTTTGCTGCGGCTGTCACCTTCGGCGCTATCACTCAAGCTCAAGCCGAGACGTTGCGGATCGGTTATCAGAAGTACGGCACGCTGGTGCTGCTCAAAGCCAAAGGAACCCTGGAAAAACGCCTCGCCGGCCAAGGCGTGGACGTGCAATGGACTGAATTCCCCGGTGGCCCACAACTGCTGGAAGGCCTGAACGTCGGCTCGATCGACTTTGGCGTCACGGGCGAAACCCCACCGGTCTTCGCTCAAGCCGCCGGCGCCGATCTGCTCTATGTCGCCTATGAACCGCCGGCGCCGAACAGCGAGGCGATCCTGGTGCCGAAAGACTCGCCGATCACCTCGGTGGCCGATCTCAAGGGCAAGAAAGTCGTCCTGAACAAAGGCTCCAACGTTCACTACCTGCTGGTGCGCGC
The DNA here is from genome assembly GCF_044743485.1 of Pseudomonas sp. NPDC087614. Classification (NCBI taxonomy): domain Bacteria; kingdom Pseudomonadati; phylum Pseudomonadota; class Gammaproteobacteria; order Pseudomonadales; family Pseudomonadaceae; genus Pseudomonas; species Pseudomonas sp. NPDC087614. The sequence goes on from NZ_JBIUWN010000044.1 coordinate 46,240, forward strand.
TCTGGAAGACGCCGGCCTCAAATACACCGACATCCAGACCGTATTCCTGCCGCCAGCCGATGCGCGTGCGGCGTTCGAGCGTGGCAGTGTCGACGCTTGGGTCATCTGGGATCCGTACCAGGCCGCCGCCGAAAAACAACTGCAGGCGCACACCCTGCGTGACGGCCAAGGCATTGTCGACAACCACCAGTTCTATCTCGCGACCAAGCCTTACGCGCACAAACATCCCGAGGTGATCAAAGCCCTCATCGAGGAAGTGCGTGCCGTGGGTCAATGGTCCAAGGCCAACCCTGAAGCGGTGACCCAACAGGTTGCGCCGCTGCTCGGGCTGCCGGCGGATATCACCCTGACGTCGATGAAGCGCCAGGGTTTTGGGGCGCTGTTCCTGACCCCGGACGTGGTCGCCGCACAACAGAAAATCGCCGACACGTTCTTCCAGCTCAAGCTGATTCCCAAGCCGTTAAGCGTCAAGGACGTGATCTGGACCCCTGCGCCCGCCGTGGCCCAACGCTCAGTCAGCCAAGCCCAGTAATTCCAATTCCCAAGGAGACCACTCCATGAGCCTCAATATCTTCTGGTTCTTGCCTACCCACGGCGACGGCCATTACCTGGGCACCGCCGAAGGCGCCCGCGCCGTCGACCACGGTTATCTGCAACAGGTCGCGCAAGCGGCGGATCGCCTGGGTTTTGGCGGTGTGCTGATTCCCACCGGGCGTTCCTGCGAAGACTCCTGGCTGGTGGCGGCGTCGCTGATCCCGGTGACCCAGCGTCTGAAGTTCCTCGTCGCCCTGCGCCCCGGGATCGTTTCCCCGACGGTGGCGGCGCGCCAGGCCGCGACGCTGGATCGCCTCTCTGGCGGTCGCGCGTTGTTTAACCTGGTGACCGGCGGTGACCCGGAAGAATTGGCCGGTGACGGTTTGTTCCTCAGTCACGAAGAGCGCTATCAGGCCTCGGTGGAATTCACCCGCATCTGGCGCCGTGTGCTGGAAGGCGAAACCGTGGACTACGACGGACAGCACATCAGTGTGAAGGGCGCCAAGTTGCTCTATCCGCCGATCCAGCAACCGCGTCCGCCGCTGTACTTCGGCGGCTCGTCGGAAGCAGCGCAGGACCTGGCTGCCGAGCAGGTTGAAATGGTGCTGACCTGGGGCGAGCCGCCAGCGGCAGTGGCCGAGAAGATTGAACAGGTGCGCGCCAAAGCGGCCAAGCTCGGACGCACTGTGCGCTTCGGCATTCGTCTGCATGTGATCGTCCGTGAAAGCAACGCCGAAGCGTGGCAAGCGGCGGATCGCTTGATCTCGCATCTGGACGACGACACCATCGCCCGTGCTCAAGCTTCGCTGGCGCGTTTCGATTCGGTCGGTCAGCAACGCATGGCGGCATTGCATGGCGGCAGTCGCGACAACCTCGAAGTCAGCCCGAACCTGTGGGCCGGTGTCGGTCTGGTGCGTGGCGGTGCCGGGACGGCGCTGGTCGGCGATGGCCCGACCGTGGCGGCGCGGGTGAAGGAATACGCGGATCTGGGCATCGACACCTTTATCTTCTCCGGTTATCCACACCTCGAAGAGTCGTATCGCGTGGCGGAACTGCTGTTCCCGCACCTGGACATCGAGCGCCCGGAACGGCCGAAAAGCACCGGGTATGTCAGCCCGTTCGGCGAGATGGTTGCCAACGACATTCTTCCCAAAACCGCGTCGCAAAGCGTGGGCGCGCCATGAAGAAAATTATCCACAGCCTCGCGCCCTGGGCGTTGCCGGTGTTGTTGCTGGCGGTGTGGCAGTTGTCGGTGTCGGCCGGTGGGTTGTCGACACGGATTCTGCCGGCACCGGTGGCGGTGATCGAGGCCGGCGTGCGGCTGGTGCGCAGCGGTGAAATCTGGACGCACCTGGCGATCAGTGGTTGGCGCGCGGCACTCGGTTTCACCCTCGGGGGCAGCATCGGTCTGGTGCTGGGGTTCATCACCGGGCTGTCGACATGGGGCGAGCGCCTGCTCGACAGCTCGGTGCAGATGATCCGCAACGTGCCGCATCTGGCGCTGATTCCGCTGGTGATCCTGTGGTTCGGCATCGATGAGTCGGCGAAGATTTTTCTGGTGGCGCTGGGCACGCTGTTTCCGATCTACCTCAACACCTACCACGGCATTCGCAATGTCGACCCGGCGCTGGTGGAGATGGCGCGCAGTTATGGGTTGTCCGGTTTCAGCCTGTTCCGGCAGGTGATTCTGCCGGGCGCGTTGCCTTCGATTCTGGTCGGGGTGCGCTTCGCGCTGGGCTTTATGTGGTTGACGCTGATCGTCGCTGAAACCATTTCGGCCAGTTCCGGCATCGGCTATCTGGCGATGAACGCCCGGGAGTTCTTGCAAACCGACGTGGTGGTGCTGGCAATCCTGCTTTACGCGGTGCTCGGCAAACTCGCCGACCTCGCCGCCCGTGGACTTGAACGTGTGTGGCTGCGTTGGCATCCGGCCTATCAGGTTGCCAGGGGAGGTGCAGCATGACGGCTCAACAACCTCCACGCCTGCTGCGCGGTATACCGCTGGCGGTGCGCAACCTGCAAAAGACCTTCGGTTCACGCCAGGTTTTGCGTGACATCAATCTGCACATTCCGGCGGGGCAGTTTGTCGCGGTGGTCGGGCGCAGTGGTTGCGGCAAAAGTACCTTGCTGCGCCTGCTCGCCGGGCTCGATCAACCGACTGGCGGCGACTTGCTTGCGGGCTGCGCGCCGCTCGGCGATGTGCGGGAAGACACCCGGCTGATGTTCCAGGAAGCACGGTTGCTGCCGTGGAAAAAGATCATCGACAACGTTGGCCTCGGTCTCGCGGGCAACTGGCGTCCCAAGGCGCTCGAAGCACTCGACGCGGTCGGGCTGGCGGATCGTGCCAACGAATGGCCGGCAGCTTTGTCCGGAGGGCAAAAGCAGCGTGTTGCTCTGGCCCGGGCGCTGATCCACCAACCGCGACTGTTATTGCTCGACGAGCCACTCGGCGCGCTGGATGCGCTGACCCGGATCGAGATGCAGCAACTGATCGAACGCCTCTGGCAGCAACACGGCTTCACCGTGTTGCTGGTGACCCACGATGCCAGCGAAGCGGTGGCGATTGCCGACCGTGTGATTCTGATCGAGGACGGCGAAGTCGGTCTCGATCTGCCTGTGGAACTGCCACGCCCTCGCGTGCGCGGTTCGCACAGGCTGGCCGCACTGGAAACCGAAGTGCTCAACCGCGTTCTTTCCCTGCCTGGCGAACCGCCGGCGCCGGAACCTGTTTCACCACTGCCTGCGCAACTGCGTTGGGCGCAATAACTCAAGCAAACGACAGGAATCATTGCCATGACTATCAAAGCCATCAACGTGCGTAACCAGTTCAAAGGCTCGATCAAGGAAATTGTCCTTGGCGACGTGCTGTCGGAAATCGACGTGCAGACCGCCTCGGGTATCGTCACTTCGGTGATCACCACCCGCTCGGTCAAGGAGCTGGAACTGGTGGTCGGCAGCGAGGTGATTGCCTTTGTGAAATCCACCGAGGTGTCGATCGCCAAGTTGTAAGCCGCTGTTTGTACCTGGCTTGAAGTCTGCGGCGTGCTCGCGAAGAGGGCGCTAGCGAATTCTCTTGGGCAGATAGGGCGGTAAATACAAACCGATATAGGCATCGAACACCCGCATCCCTTCTTCAGCCATGCGCGGTGTGATTTGTCCGTGTTGCTGCACCGAGCGTGCATAGACGCGGTCACCCAGTTCCATCGCCAGGGCAAACACGTCGACATCCTCCGGCAGTCTCGGCAGTTCGAAATGATGCTCGAACAGCTTGTGCATCAGGTCGCCCAGTTCGAGGTCGTGTTGCCGGTCGGCCTGGGTGACTTCGGTAAGACCGTGCTGGGCGAGGATCAGTTGGCGCGCCGCGGCGTCCTCGTCGTAGATCTCCAGCATCCGTTGTTCGACCAGTCGTGACAGGTCGCGCCAGTCGCGCAGGGTTTCATGGTCGATTGGCGCTTGCAGGCAGGCGCGAAAGGCAGCGTGAACATCGGCTGTCAGTGCTTCGAGCAGCGCCGGGACGCTGGCGAAAAAGTGGTAGACGGAGGAGGGCGGAATCTGTGCGCGCTCGGCCACGCTGTAGATCGACAGACAGGCCACACCCTCGGCGGCCAGCAGCGTGCGTGCGGCGTCGAGTATCGAATCGATCCGTGCCTGACTGCGGGCGCGGGGTTTGCGAATGGTGGCGGGTCGCGTCATGGAAGTCTCCTGCGGGGCAGCGGGCATTGTACGAGCCAGTGTGTGTGTTGTCTGCCAGGACGTCTTCGGGAGCGAGCCCCCTCCCACAGTTGATCTCTGTGTACTCACCATTCATCCCGAGGGTGCGGGCCATAAAAAAACGCCGTTGGCTGCAATAGCCAACGGCGTTCCTTTTGGCGCCACAACCGCTTAAACGGTATGCAGGTACCAGTTGTACTCGAGGTCGGAGATGGAGTGTTCGAACTCCTCCAGCTCGCTCTCTTTACAGGCGACGAAGATATCGATGTATTTCGGATCGATGTACTTGGCCATCACCTCGCTGTCGTCCAGCTCACGCAGTGCATCGCGCAAGTTGTTCGGCAGGCTTTGCTCGTTCTGCTCGTAGCTGTTGCCTTCGACGGGCGCGCCTGGCTCGATCTTGTTGGTCAGGCCGTGATGCACGCCTGCCAGTACCGAAGCCATCAGCAGGTACGGGTTGGCGTCGGCGCCGGCCACGCGGTGTTCGATACGCACGGCATCTGCAGAGCCGGTCGGTACGCGAATCGCCACGGTGCGGTTGTCCAGGCCCCAGCACGGCGAGTTCGGCACGTAGAACTGTGCGCCGAAACGACGGTAGGAGTTGACGTTCGGGCAGAGGAAAGCCATCTGCGCCGGCAGGGTCTCGAGCACACCGCCGATCGCGTGACGCAGTGCGGCGTTCTGCTCGGGATCCTCGCTGGCAAAAATGTTTTTGCCATCTTTATCAAGAATCGAAATGTGGACGTGCAAACCGTTGCCCGCCTGGCCCGGGTAAGGCTTGGCCATGAAGGTGGTGTCCATTTCATGGTCGTAGGCGATGTTCTTGATCAGACGCTTGAGCAATACAGCGTAATCGCATGCCTTGATCGGGTCGGCGACGTGGTGCAGGTTCACTTCGAACTGCGCCGGGGCACTTTCCTTGACGATGGCGTCGGCCGGGATGCCTTGCTCTTTGGCACCTTCCAGAATGTCCTGGAGGCAGTCGACGTATTCGTCGAGGTCGTCGATCAGGTAAACCTGCGTCGAGTGCGGGCGCTTACCGGAGATCGGCGAGCGTGGCGGCTGTGGACGGCCGTTCACGTTTTCCTGGTCGATCAGGTAGAACTCGAGTTCGAATGCAGCGCAGATGGTCAAGCCCAACTCGTCAAACTTTGCAACAACTTGACGGAGCACTTCGCGCGGATCGGCGAAGAACGGATCACCTTCCAGTTCGTGCATGGTCATCAACAGTTGCGCGGTCGGGCGCTTCTGCCAAGGCTCGTTGCACAGGGTGTCGGGGATTGGATAGCAGATACGATCGGCGTCGCCGATGTCCAGGCCCAGACCGGTGCTTTCCACCGTCGAACCATAGATATCCAGAGCAAATAGAGAGGCCGGCAGGTTGATGCCTTTCTCGTAAACCTTGTGGAGGCTGGTGCGTTCTATGCGCTTGCCGCGCACCACACCATTCATATCCGCAATCAGAAGGTCAACGTACAGAACCTCAGGATGTTCCTTAAGGAACATCCTGAGGTTCTGTACGTTGACCTTCTGATTGCGGAT